>JAKSCN010000334.1 GCA_022360595.1 Chromatiales bacterium | reverse complement strand
TCTTTGGGTCGCTGATTCTGATCGATACGGATCAGCCCGGCTACGGTATATCACTGACCCTGATCGGCGCTCTCTCCTTGATTAGCGCCTTTCTGTTGATGTTCGTGCTCGGGTTCGCAATGAGATCACACCAACGACCGGTGGTCAGCGGCAAGGAGGAGATGCTAGGCGCCGTCGGGGTGGTGGTGGATGATTTCAGTGACCGGGGAACCATTCATATACACGGCGAGATCTGGTTGGCCCGCACAGATACTCCGCTGCATAAAAATCAATCGGTACGCGTGATCTCCCGTGACGGTCTGGTTCTACAGGTCACAGCCGAGGATATAAAGGAAAAAACATCATGATGCTACAAATCTATCTGTTTCTCATCGTCGTTGTCCTGGTCCTGTTGGCATCGATGATCAAGATCCTGCGTGAATATGAACGTGGCGTGGTTTTTCTGCTCGGCCGCTTCTGGAAGGTCAAAGGGCCGGGATTGATCATCATCGTACCGATCATCCAACAGATGGTCAGAGTGGATCTGCGCACCATCGTACTGGATGTCCCCACACAGGATGTGATCTCCCGTGACAATGTCTCGGTCAAGGTCAACGCCGTGGTCTACTTTCGGGTAGTTGACCCGGAAAAAGCGATTATTCAGGTAGAGGCATTCATGACCGCAACCAGCCAGCTCGCTCAGACCACACTGCGCTCGGTACTGGGACAGCACGAGTTGGATGAGATGCTGGCAGAGCGTGACCGGCTCAACAACGATGTCCGCTCCATTCTCGATCAGCAGACAGACGCCTGGGGCATCAAAGTTTCAAACGTCGAGATCAAACATGTGGATCTTGATGAGAGCATGATTCGAGCCATCGCCCGCCAAGCTGAGGCGGAACGCTCACGACGGGCCAAAATCATCCACGCCGAAGGTGAACAGCAGGCCGCCGAGAAACTGGTGCAAGCGGCAGCGCGACTATCAACCGAGCCGCAGGCAATACAACTGCGCTATCTGCAGACACTCACTGAGGTGGTCAGCGAAAAGAGCCATACATTGGTCTTTCCCCTGCCTATTGATCTGTTGGGGCCATTGATGGAAAAAGCCCAAGAGAAGGAATAGGAAGACTTATAGCGTTCAGGTATCAAGATTAGCCTGATTGGCAATAATCTCAACCAGCGTATCCAGTGCCTTCAAAGGCACGGCGTTTTTGTGCCTGACCATCACGGTCGGCACCATCGCCAATTGCGGGTCGAGAGTTTCCACAATCAGCTCTTGTTGATAACG
>JAKSCN010000563.1 GCA_022360595.1 Chromatiales bacterium | reverse complement strand
TGTATTCTGTCTAATCTCGGGGGGCTTCTAACCCATAAGGTGTGGGTGGAAGTATCGGATATCGTTCCAAAACAAGGTCGGCAATCAGGCGCGATGAGGCAGGACCCAACACCACGCCATTGCGAAAATGGCCTGCGTTGACAAACAACCCTTTTATATCGGGGTGCTCACCAATATAAGGTATGCCATGAGGAGAACCGGGACGGAGTCCTGCCCATTGCTTCTCGATGGGGTATTGCTGAAGCACCGGAAAGCGGGTCAGGGCTATCTGCTGCAGCTCTGCCAGTGCCTCCGGGGTGGTCTGTTTCTCAAAGCCTGTGTGCTCGATGGTGCTGCCAAAGAGTACGCGCCCATCCCGGCGTGGAATGATGTATCTGTCTTCCTCCAGTGTTATGCGGGAGATAACGCCCGGGTCCGTTTTGAACAAAATCATCTGACCGCGTACGGGAGAAACCTCTGGGCGGTGAGGGAGGTCTTTGAGCAGCTCTCCTGTCCAGGCGCCGGCGCAGACAACTAAAGCGTCGGCACGGAGACTGCCTTCCTTGGTTTTTAAAGAGTCAAAACGGCCCTGCTTGGTGATGATCTGATCCGCGGGTGTGTGCTCAAGAACCTCAACGCCCAATCGTACTATCTCTGCTTTGAGAGCTTGTGCGAGCCTCGGGTTTCTAATCTGCGCCACATCAGACATCCAGATTGCCGAAGGGGCATCTGTAACTAGGGCTGGTTCAATGTTGGAGATATCGCTTGGACCAATTATCTGAACCTGTTTTGTGTGAACGTTAGCCCAATCTGTGCTGAGCCGGTTCTCTTCCGGTGAGATGATCAGTAGGCCATTTTGTGTCCACTGAGGATCTATACCGGTATTTGTGGTCAACTCTTCGGACAGCTGTTGAAAATAGTGCTGGCTCCAGCTTGCCAGTGCTGTAACGGAATCAGCATAACGCCAAGGATAGAGGGGTGAGACAATACCGCCGCCCGCCCAGGATGACTCGTGCCCCGTCTGTTGACGTTCCAGTAAGGTAACTTTGGCTCCAGCAGTGGCCAGCTCGCGAGCGCTCAGCATCCCAATGATGCCGCCGCCAATAATAAGGTAGTGATTCATCTATACCATGGAAACCCATGGTATAGATGATGTCAAGATGGGGTATGGCAGAGGTTTGTTATTTCCAGCAGTTGTCTTTGGCTGCGTCGGTATTTCCTGCGTTGTTTAATGTTAACGTACCACAGCTATCCTTAGCTTGACTGCCTTGGGGAATGGCCATTAGTGTGTAAGTTTCCTGTGTTGGGTCTGCAGAGAAATCAATTAGATAGAGTGCCTCGCCGTCTTGAGGGTATTGGGTGAATGGTAACGCAATTTTATTACCTGCTTTGTCCCGATCATAGCGATCATTTTG
>JAKSCN010000638.1 GCA_022360595.1 Chromatiales bacterium | reverse complement strand
TGTACAAAAACCCCGAACATCCAGCTCATGGCCGCCTGGAAGAAGATCGACAGACCGATGGTGAGCATAATCACCGAAATGATCGGTTCACCGATCATCGGGCGTAATACCACCACTTGTAGGACGATCCCGAAAATCATCATAAAGACCAACGTTATCGGAAAGCCGATCCAGAAGGGCAGATTAAACTGCACCAGCAGAGACCAGCAGACCCAGGCGCCGATCAACAGGAACTCACCCTGGGCGAAGTTCACCACCTGGGTCGATTTATAGATAAGCACGAAACACATTGCGACCACGCCATAGAGGGTACCCACAATCAATCCGTTTACCAGCAATTGAGTCAGTAACTCGAAATTCATCTTGGTTCTCCTCAGGCTGCAGCAGCTGAAGCCGGTGTCGTCAGTGTCACCAGTTTCAGATCCGTCAGGATGCGCGACTTGGTGCCATCCTGGAAGGTGATCATGGTATCGACATGGACCGAATCACTGTCGCTGTAGATAGCGTCGATAATGTCCTCATACTTCTCGTTGATCACACCGCGACGCACCTTGCGGGTACGGGTCAGCTCACCATCGTCCGCGTCCAGCTCTTTATAGAGCAGTACGAAGCGTTGGATTTGATGGGCGCCTGGCAGTGTCTCATTCACCTTCTCAACCTCTTTCTGCAGCAGCTCGTAGACGCGCTCCTGGGCAGAGAGATTGGTGTAGTTGGTGAAAGCGATACCGGCCTGTTCAGCCCATTTCGAAACAATGCCGTAACGGATACAGATAATCGCCGTCAGATAGGGCTTATCGTGACCCAAAATCACCGCCTCAGCGATGAATGGGGAGAATTTCAATTTGTTCTCAATAAACTGAGGTGAGAAGTTGATACCTTCAGAGGTGGTGGCGATATCTTTAATACGATCAATCACCACCAGATGGCCATTCTCCTTCTTGATATAACCGGCGTCACCGATATGCATCCAGCCATCGCGTACATCCTCTTTCGAGGCCTCCTCGTTTTTGTAGTAACCGAGGAACATCCCGGAGTTGCGTGCGATGATCTCTCCGACACCCTGCTCATCAGGATTAATGATCTTGATTTCGGAGTTATCGAAGGGGATGCCCACGCTATCGAAATCGACATCGTTCTCTTCATGGATGGTATAAGCGCCCGCCATCTCGGTTTGACCGTAGAGCTGACGCAGCGGCACACCCATCGCCAGGAAGAACTTAAAGGTATCCGGCCCCAGTGCAGCACCACCGGTTGCGGCAGAGCGCAGGTTGGTGAAACCGAGGCGGTCTTTCAGGGCACGGAACAGCAGAAAGTGGGCAAGCTTTGATTTCTCACCTTTTTCCAACGCCTCCATACCCAGTTTCATGCCGTAGTTATAGAGCTTCTGCTTCATCGGAGTGGCGTCCATCATGCGTGACTGTACGTCTGCCGATATGGTTTCCCACACACGCGGCGCCAGCAGGGCAAAGGTGGGCCCGATCTCGCGCATATCATTCATCATGGTCTCTGTCTCTTCGACAAAGTTAACAGTGATACGGCTGATCAGTGACTGTGCCACCGCATACACCTGCTCCATAATCCAGGGCAGGGGGAGCATGGATACATAGTCGTCGGAGGGGAATTTGGGGTCAGCACGTAGATAAGCGGTACAGTGGTCGATGAATGGCCCGGATTGCAGCATTGCCATCTTTGGGTTCGAGGTGGTGCCCGATGTGGTGCAGAGAATACCCACATCTTCGCCTTTCCCTTCGTTGACCAGCTTCATGTAAAGGTCAGGCTGCTCCTTATCGAGCTGCTTACCTTTCTCAATCAGCTCGGCCTGGCTCATCAAGCGCTCATCGTGGTATTTACGCATACCGCGTGGATCGTGATAAGCGATATGTTTAACGCAGGGGCACTCCTCAGTGATCTCCAGCAGCTTATCGACCTGCTCCTCATCCTCCGCCATGATCAGCTTCGCGTCGGCGTAGTTGATCAGGTAAGAGACCTCCTGGTTCATCGAATCCTGGTAGATACCCAGGCTCATCGCACCCAAAGCGTGGGCGGCGATCTCTGCCTGCAGCCACTCGGGGCGGTTATCACCGATGATGCCGACCACTTCACCGCGCTTAATGCCCATCGCGTGCATACCCAGGGCCATGTACTTCACGGTGTCGT
>JAKSCN010000005.1 GCA_022360595.1 Chromatiales bacterium | reverse complement strand
GCTGCTCTCCCGGGGAGTCCCCATGTTCCTGGCCGGAGACGAATTCGGCCGGAGCCAGGGCGGCAACAACAACGCCTATTGCCAGGATAATGAGATCAGCTGGCTGGGCTGGACCCTGCTGGAGGAAAACCGCGATCTGTTTGAGTTCTTTAAGGGGATGATTGGGTTACGCAAAAGATGCTCCCAGTTGCGTCGGTCTGCCTTTTTCGGCGACAAAGTCAACGAGCACGGCTTGCCCGAGATCGGCTGGCACGGCTGTGAACTGAACGCGCCGGGCTGGGACAATCCCGATAGCCGGGTACTGGCCTTTACCTTGGGGGCCTTTGCCGAGGGTGAGCCGGATCTGCATGTCATGATGAACATGGATGAGAAGACCCTGCCGTTTCGGCTTCCTGCCGCAGAAGGCCGCCATTGGTATCGCTATGCGGATACAGCTCTGCCATCAGACAGTGCAATAGACCCGGAGGCGACCACAATGATCAGTGATCCAGAGTACCTGGTGACCGGCAGAAGCATTGTAATTCTAGTGTCGGGATGCGAGTGAAGCAGATACGCCAACCCCACCCGCTGGCATAGTAAAAACGAATTGAGAACATATCGATGGCAGCTGATTTTGAAGATATCGTGAACAACAGTATTGAAGACATTGGCGTGGATGCCGTCATCGAGCATCAACAGGAAAAAGAGCCGGTAGATAAGGCCCGTTGGGAGCTCTGGGTCGCCCTGACCTCTTCGTTGCTGGCAGTGTTGTCCGCTATTGCCGCTCTCTATGCCACCTTTGCCGCCGATGAAGCGGCGATCGCTGAGGCACAGGAGACTGTTGTCGCCGCCTACGTTTCGGGAGCCGAGGCCACCTACAGCGTCTTGCGCACCAAAATCGATATTCTGAAGGCCTTGGGGAAACCGGTGGATGCGGCCGATGAAGCGGCAATGGAGGAGTATGCTCTCCAGGTCAAAACATACCGGGAGAAGTCCCTGGAGTACGACCGGGAAGGTGGCCGCAAATACAAGACCCATGATCACCTGGCGATCGCAGTCACGCTGTTTCAGGTTGCAATCCTGCTCGGCGGCCTGGCGGTGGTGGTTCAACGCCCGGCGCTATGGACATTCGGCATGAGCTTCGTGGTTGGCGGGGTCTGGTTCATGGCCTGGGGGCTGACAGATTTTATGACTTAGGGGATATGATGATGACAGGCCGAATCGAAACTGACAGTGACATCCGACTGCGCACCGCCGCAGAGAATAACGATCTTGTAGGCGCCAATGCCTGTTTGGACCGGGGTGCCAACCCTAACACAAAGTGCCCGGACTCCGGCTTGACACCGCTGATGATCGCTTGTGGCTACGGTTATGACGAGCTGGCAAAGCAACTCCTGAAGCAGGGAGCAGATCCCAACTGCGCCGACAGCAAGGGCGGCAGCTTCCCCATCCACAAGGCGTGCCAGGGCGGACACCTGGCTATCGTTCAGCTGCTGGTCGACCATGGCGCCATGGTCGACTGCCAGGCCGTTGCTACCGGCCATACGCCGCTGATGGAGGCGATGTGGTTCAAGTTTGCCGACATTGTCGAATACCTGCTGGAGCAGAACGCCAAGCTCACTATTCCGACCCATTATGGCTTCTCCCTGGCCGACCATCTTGCCTACGAGTTGAAGGTCAACCAAAAACCCGACGAACAGGCCAAGCTCAAGGCTATCGAGGCTGCGGTGAAAAACCGTCAGGCCCGGGATCAGGCATTGCTGGAGGGCAATCCACTGATGGACGCGGTAATGAAGGACGACCTGGAAAAAGTCGACGCACTCCTAAAGGAAGGCTTTCCGGTGGACAAGCGTACCCCTTGCCTGGGCAGTTTTAACGATGCTCACACGCCGCTGCTGGTAGCGGTCCGCGACGGCCACTATGCGACCGCTGAACACCTGCTCGCCGCCGGCGCCGATCCCAACGCCGTGGAACCGACCTTTCTCGCCGTACCGCTGCACAAGGCCACCTACAACGGCCGGGCCGATATGACGCGCCTGCTCCTGGATCAGCCGGAAATCAATATCGACTATCAAGGCCCGACCAACGGTTATACCCCGCTCCACGACGCCCTGTGGCACGGCTTTGAGGAGTGCGCCAGGCTCTTGATCGACGCCGGCGCCGATCTGAGCCTGAGAGGCCACGACGGCAAACGGCCGATCGACCTGGCCAATGATGTTTTTGGAGATGATTCGGGGATATCGACCTATATCCGTGAGCGGATGAGCCATTAATAACCCAGCAATCGAAAATGTTGATCAAAGCGTGATGATGAGTTCCTTCTACCGTCGAGCGGCACCGAGGTCCCTCCGGCAGAAGGGCAGGATGAGGGAATAAAAAAACAAGGAGTTATACCAAGT
>JAKSCN010000474.1 GCA_022360595.1 Chromatiales bacterium | reverse complement strand
TTGGATGCTCAAGGTGTAGGTCTGGCCACCCTCAGCGTTGGGAGCTGTACTCAACGCCTCCAGCCCTTGGGCTGTAGCGCTGTCAGCCACCAGCAAGGTGAGTAGGATCAACAGCAGCTTGAGAAATCCGCTCATGACGATTTCCCTTTCAGCGCTGTCTCCAGGGTTTTATCAAACGCTGGTGCGTCAGCGTGCTCCCGCAGATCATCAACACCCAACGTGTGAATTTTCGAGACACGCCCGGGTGCAACCCCTAACAGCAGTTTCACTCCATCGACTTCAAGCAGCACGACGCGCTCACGCGGACCCAGCGATACGCCACCCAGCACGGTGATCAGGCTGTTCCCTCCCGTCGGCAGTCGGCCAAAACGCTTCATGACCCAGCCCAAGGCAAAGATAAGTATTACTACCAGAGCCAGTCCCAAGATAGTTTCCATCACCAACGCTCCACTCATCGTCGGGACATTGGGCTGTGCAGGTTTCTCTTGCCCCAGCACGCTCATCGCAGGCAGCGATAACAACATACTCACCAGCGAGAGTGATGCAGCTTTCATTAATGCAACCTTTTCACCCGATCCGCAGGGCTGATGATATCGGTCAGGCGAATACCGAACTTCTCATTCACCACCACCACCTCGCCCTGGGCAATCAGCGTGCCGTTGACCATCACATCCATCGGCTCACCCGCCAAGCGGTCCAATTCAACTACCGATCCCTGATTGAGCTGCAACAGATTGCGGATGTTGATTTGAGTACGGCCAATCTCCATGGAGATGGTGACCGGCACATCAAGAATGGCATCCAGACTCACCTCGCCTTGCGTCGAAGGCTCAGCGGACAACTCATTAAAAGTAGCCGATTCAGCCAATTCACCCGCGCCGGCTTCAGCGACGGCCTCTGGTTCATCCTGCTCTTCAAGCGCGGCAGCCCATTCATCGGCTAATGCTTCATTAGGATCAACTTCGTTATCACTCATGACTGTATCCTGTTTAGTTAACTCTTTTGGTCACGCAGCAGGTCCTGCAACCCGGTAGTTTTCGGGCGAACAACCCATCGGTCGATCTTGACTGCGTAGTTACCATTGACTGCGCCCAATTTACCCTTGAACAGCGGCACATCAGAGGCGGTCACTTCAACCGTCTCGGGCAGCTCAATCGGAATAATGTCGCCCTCTTTCATATTGGCCAGTTCGCTCATTGACATTTCCGCTTCAGTCAGAATACTGGCCAACTCTACGGAGGCGCCCATAATCTCTTCGCGTAGTGACTGCTCCCAGCGCTCGTCACGTTCACCTCGGTCACTCTGCACACCTGCGTCAAGAAGATCCCTGATCGGTTCAACCATGGAGTACGGCATGCAGATATGGAGATCACCACCACCGGCTTCCAGATCCACGTGGAAAGTGGTGACCACCACCACTTCAGAGGGGCTCACAATATTGGCGAACTGGGGATTCACTTCAGAGCTGAGATATTCAAAATGGAGCGACAATACAGGGCGCCAAGCTTCATCGAGATCTTTAAAGGCCAGCTCCAACAACATTTTCACGACCCGGTTCTCGGTCGGGGTAAAGTCACGGCCCTCAATCTTGGTATGAAAACGGCCGCTGCCGCCAAAGAAGTTATCCACCACACTGAACACCAGTTTCGGGTCGAGAACAATTAGCCCTTTGCCTCGCAGTGGTGGCACCTTGATCAGATTGAGGCTGGTGGGTACGAAGAGGCTGTGCACAAACTCGGAGAACTTAAGCATCTGCACACCCGAGACCGAAATATCCGCTGAGCGTCTGAGCATATTGAACAGACTGGTGCGGAGATGACGAGCAAAACGCTCATTGATCATCTCCAGCGTCGGGAGACGGCCGCGTACGATCCGGTCCTGGCTGGCAAAGTCGTAGGAGCGCGCGTCGCCATCAAACTCCTGATCCGACTCTACCTCGACACCACCGCTATCTACACCGTGTAATAACGCATCAATTTCGTCTTGTGAAAGGAGATCGTTGCCACTCATGGTCTTAACTACTGCATGACAAATGATGAAAAATAGACCGCCTCAACTTCACCCGGGCCGGCCTGCTCGGTAATAATCTTATTCAGCGTTTCGAGGACTGTGGCCTGAAGTTTCTCCTTACCGGCACGATCAACCAGCGTCGCCGCCTCCTGCTCGCCAAATAGATTCAGCAAATTGTGTCTGACCATCGGGTCATTTTTGGTGAGAAACTCAATGGTGGCAGGATCACGCACCATCAGATCGACGCCTACTTGGAGCATCTTTGCTCTTCCACCCGGGGGTAAATTCACCACAAACTTCTCGAGCGAATGATAAGCCGCTGGCAGCACGACTTCCTCTTCCTGTTCCTCGGCTCCCTCTTCTCCACTACCGCCCAGCACAAACCAGGCGGCTGCGCCAATCACCAGCAAAAGCACTACGCCCGCGATAATGATGATCAGCTTCTTTTTGGATCCTTTTTCAACCCCTAAGTCGAGATCTTCATCTATATTTGCATCAGCCATACTCAATTCCTCTTGCATATGCATCTATAGCAAAAGCAATTGATATGCCATATATAAAACGGATTTTTATTGATTAAATATCAATGGGTTAATAATAAGAAAAGATAAGATGCCAGAGGTTTGACACTCTGCGAGTCAGCGCGGGGCGAAAAAATGACAGGTGAAAATTCCACCCAACAGCGAACTAGGGCCTCACCATACGCAACCATGCCCAGAAGTTGAGCAGATTGGCCAGTGCAGCGGCAAAATAGGTCAACGCGCAGGCTTTCAGAATTCTGTCAGCCGCGGCATACTGCTCCTCTCTGAGATACCCCGCCTGCAAAATCGGCTGGGCCCGGGTAAAGCTGGCATCCCACTCAACCGGCAGTGTCACCAACTGCAGAATGACCGCGCTGCCCATTGTCAGCAGCCCGATCAGCAAGGTGATCAAGCCAACAGACGGCATTCTGGTAACCAACGTCAACACCGGCACCGCAAACAGCAGAAATGAACCCACCCGTTGGATAACCACCACCAGTTTGGCAATGCGCATACGCCATAGAAAAGGACCATAGTGCATACGGTGCTGTACGGCATGCCCTACCTCATGGGCGGCTGTTACGATTGCCGTGAGAGAGTTACGTTCAATCTTATCCTCAGCCAGGCGAACGACACGCTGGGTGGGATCATAGTGATCCCCTTCCGGTCCGGCTGATTCCACCTGAACATCTTTCAAATCAAGATGGTCCAGCAGATGCCTGGCGAACTCGCCTCCGGTGCCCGGAAAGTTCCACTCATCCCGGTTATACCGGGCCAGCGTACGCCGCACCCACCATTGCGGCACAAAAACCAACACTGCCAATAAGGCTAAAAAGAACAAAGCATGCATACTAGGGCCTGTTAACACTAATTTGATTGTCACTGTT
>JAKSCN010000497.1 GCA_022360595.1 Chromatiales bacterium | reverse complement strand
GGTGATCCGGCTGGAAAAATTGATCTCTATACGCCTGTTCTGAGCGTTAACAAATCTACGGCTGTTGGGCAGCATTGCCAGTTTTACCCAGTGCCAACTGCTAATCGCTTCTATCGATGCCGGCGGTTCCCTATTGGCCCAATAGTCGGCTGAACAGACCAATTTTCGTTTTATATCGCCAAGGCGTTTCGATTTGAGAGTGCTATCCGGCATGTCACCTATGCGGATGGCCAGGTCGATACCCTCGGCTATCAAGTCCTGGCGGATATCGGTATAGAGAATATTGAGTTCAACTTGTTGGTGCAGCTTACAGAACTCCGCGATCTTCCTGTTGAGGGGTGCCCGTGTGAGTACCGAGGGGAGGGTGATGGTCAACTTGCCGCTGGGAGCGCTACTGTTGGCGGTGACCTGGCTCAGCCCTGCATCAGCGGCGGCTAACATCTGCTTGGCGTGTAGGTAGAGCACCTCACCCTCATGGGTCAGGGATAGTTTGCGCGTGGAGCGGTAGATTAAAGCGGTGCCCAACCGTTTCTCCAGTTGGGTGATATGGTAGCTCACCACCGATGGAGAGAGTGTCAGCACTTTGCCGGTCTTGCGAAATGAACCCTGGTGAACCAGCTCGGCAAATATCGCCATGGCGCGTAGATCATCAATCATTATGGCATTTTTTAGAACAATAAAATCAAATTAATCTATCTAGTTGTGGAGTGAGTAAAGCACTAGACTGAGGGCATTGCAAATAGGAGGAGTCATGTCTGTTATTATCGCGATGGGTCTCTTTTCGCTCTCGATGTCTATCTCACCCGGGCCGGTTAATCTGATTGCTCTCACATCGGGAGTGAACAGTGGTTTTCGCAGAGCCATGCCGTTTGTCTCCGGCGCTACGATCGGTTTTACCCTGCTGCTATCGGTGGTGGGGCTAGGTGTTGGTGTATTTGTGGCGGAGAGTCCGCTATTTTTAGGGCTGCTTGGCTATCTGGGTACAGGATTTATCTGCTACATGGGGTACAAGATTGCCACCTCTACGCCTGAGATCAAGGTGGCGTCCCAGAGGGTACCTTCGTTTTCTCAAGGCTTTCTGCTGCAGTGGCTCAATCCCAAGGCCTGGATCGCCTGTCTATCGGGTGTTTCAGCCTTCAATCTGGCAGGCTCTTATCTGATGCTGGCCGTTTTCATCGGGCTCTATTTCGTGATCTGTTACGCTTCCATTGCAAGTTGGGCGTTAGTGGGAGACAAGATTCAGCGCTTCTTGTTGAATGAGCGCTATCTGCGGGTTTTTAATACATCGATGGGCGGAATGCTGATGCTGGTTGCGCTCTATCTGCTTGGGCTGCAGTTCTATACGGTGTAGCGGGCGATGGGCGTGAATGATAACGAGAGGGTGCAATACGCACCCTCTCTAGTGCAGCGCGCTGTGGTTAGAGTCCCAGAGGGTTGTTGGGATCAATGCCTTCCATAAAGGGCCGCTTACGTTCACGGTGAGTGATCTGATAGACCAGCCCCATCCAGTTACCGACAATGCCTTCTGCCGTGTCGTGCCAGGTGTTATCGATATATTCCATCAACAGATGTTCCGGGAGGGGAGGTTGCTCGGTATCGTTCTCCAGTGCCGCTTCCAGACGTAGCCGGTACTCGTTAAGGATGGCGCGCTCGCGGGCCTCGAAGTAGTGATCGGGGAAAGGCGGGTAGTCCTTTCGCTCACCAGCAATATAGCGCAGTACTTCACGCTTGAATTCTTTCAGCAGGCTGATGGTTTCATATTCAGGGTGCCCCTGGAAAAAGACCATGCGAAATCCGTCGTTGCTCACCGCCAGGTGGACGCCCGACTCTTCGCTCTCGACCAATACCTGCAGCCCGGCCTCCTCGAACTGCTCCCGATAGACTTCGTTGTAGCGGGAGTGAGGAACGTCAAAGCGGGTGTTCACGTCGTGCACCAGTGGATGAGTCCGGTTAACGACGCGATGGGGAAATACTCCCCAGCGCTTATCGTCCAGGCGGT
>JAKSCN010000175.1 GCA_022360595.1 Chromatiales bacterium | reverse complement strand
TGGGTGATGTCGCAGTTGACCTGCCGGAGACCTCCGAAGGTTATCAGGAGATCTTCTATCAGCGCCGAGGTGATATCGGTTATCTCCATTTCCCCTTCTATAACGGCGCGATGGGCACAGCCCAGTGTCAGGCGTTGCGTCAGGCCTATATCGCAGCCCGGGAAGAGGATACCCGAGTCATTGTACTCATGGGTGGACCGGACTACTGGTCCAACGGCCTGCATCTCAATCTGATCGAAGCGGCGGATAGCCCGGCGGATGAATCCTGGGCCAACATCAACGCCATCAACGATCTGGCGCTGGAGATCATCAACACCGACAGCCACATCACCGTATCGGCTCTGCAGGGCAATGCCGGAGCGGGTGGCGTGTTTCTCGCCCGTGCGGCCGACTATGTTTGGGCCCGGACAGGTGTGGTATTGAATCCCCACTATAAAGATATGGGCAATCTCTTCGGCTCGGAATACTGGACCTATCTGTTACCCTGTCGGGTGGGTGATGAAAAGGCGCGGCAGATCACCCAGGGGCGTCTCCCTATGGGAACGCTTGAGGCTAAAGATTTGGGTTTGGTCGATGATCTCTTTTCGACCACAGTAGCCGAGTTCAATGAAGCGCTGGATCAACGCCTGGTGAGATTGGCAGAGGCGGAGGATTTTGCCCAGCAGTTGGTCGACAAGCGCCAACAGCGTGCCAATGATGAGGCGGTTAAACCGCTGGCGGCCTACCGTGAAGAGGAGCTGGCCAGAATGCATCTCAACTTCTACGGTTTCGACCCAAGCTACCATGTGGCGCGGTATAACTTTGTCTACAAAGTGCCAAAATCACGCACCCCGGTCACTATCGCCAGACATCGGGACAGTCATCATCGTAACAAACTGAGGAAAGTCTCATGAGTGCTTTACCCACCTTGCTTATTGTGGATGATGAGGTTCGCGGACTGGAAGCGCTGAAGCGTATCCTGGAAGATGACTTCGATGTCAGAACGGCGGAAAATGCCAAGGCTGCGGAAGAGATACTGAAGCGGGAATTTATCCAGATCGTGCTGTGCGATCAGCGCATGCCGGAGACCACCGGTGTTGAGTTTCTCACCAAGGTGCGCAAGCAGTGGCCCGATGTGATCCGCATGATTCTCTCCGGCTATACCGATGCGGAGGACATCATTCAGGGTATCAACGAGGCGGGCATCTACCAGTACATCACCAAGCCCTGGCATCCCGACAGCCTGCTGCTCACGCTGAAAAATGCCGTACACCTGTTTCATCTGCAACGGGAGAACGAACTGCTCAACGTTGAACTGCGCAAAGCACCGGAAGTGTTAGAGCAGAAGATCTCCCGCAAACGCACGACACTGCGCGATCAGTATCAGGATAGCGACGGCATTGTGCGCGCGGCAGGCAGTCCGATGGAAGAGGTGTGCGAAAAAGTGAGATGTGTCGCGCCCTATGATATCACCGTGCTGCTCTCCGGGGAGTCGGGGACAGGCAAAGAGCTGTGTGCCCGCGCGCTGCACTATAAGAGTGAGCGTTGGGACAAACCCTTTGTGGTCGAGAACTGCGCCGCGCTGCCCGATGAGCTGCTGGAGAGCGAACTCTTTGGTTTTAAACGCGGCGCCTTTACCGGCGCGGTGGAAGATCGCGCTGGTCTGTTCGAACGGGCCGATGGCGGCACCATCTTTTTGGATGAGATCGGTGAAGTCTCTCCGGCCTTTCAGGTGAAGCTGTTGCGTGTCCTCCAGGAGGGCGAAATTCGCCCCCTCGGCAGCGGTACTCAGCGCAAGGTGAATGTGCGCGTTATTGCCGCAACCAACAAAGACCTCGAAGCGGAAGTACGTGCCGGACGCTTTCGGGAAGATCTCTATTACCGGCTGGCTACCGTCTCTATTCCACTACCGGCGTTGCGTGAGCGTTCCGGCGATATCCCGGCTATTGCCGAAGCGCTGCTGGCCACCGCGATAATATCGCTTGGAAAGCGGGTGGACGGCTTTACTCCCGAAGCACTCGCCTGTATGCAGGCTTACCACTGGCCCGGCAATGTGCGTGAACTGCAGAATGAGATCCAGCACATGTTGGTGATGGGTAGGGATAAGCGGCTGGGTGCTGATCTGCTCTCATCACGGGTGCTGCGCGCGGCACCGAAAGAGGAGGAGAATGAGCTGCACATGTTTGCCGATCTTGAAGGTTCACTCAAAGAGCGCGTTGAAACCATCGAAGCGAGCATTATCCGCGAGGCGTTGATTCGTCACCGCTGGAACAAGAGCAAAACCGCTCGCGAGCTGGGCCTGTCACGGGTAGGACTGCGCAGTAAGCTGGAGCGTTATGGACTGGAGAAGGTTGAAACCCTGTCTGGTAATGGGCGTGATCAGATCGCACATTGAGAGGATAAACAGAGCGTATGGGGCAGATTGATTCCAGCAAAATACCCGGTGAATTGAGCACCCAAGTGGGTAATACCGACCTTGCCACCAATGAGGAGGCATGGATTGAAGTGATCCACAAGATGGATGCGGTCTATGCAGACCTTGTCCGTTATCAGGTGGAGCTGGAAGAGAAGAACTCCGCCCTGGAAGAGGCGCAGAAATTTATCGATAGTGTGCAGTCATCCATGACGGATGCGCTGATCGTCTGCGATATTCAGGGCAATATTCAACAAGCCAACAAGGCGCTTGAGCAGATCACCGGTAAAACACTCGCAGAACTGATCGATCAACCCCTGGGTTCACTGTTTGAACAGGAGTCGCTCTATTTGATCGACAGCTTCCCCGAGAAGATTCGCTCGGATACGGTTTACGATTGTGAAGT
>JAKSCN010000279.1 GCA_022360595.1 Chromatiales bacterium | reverse complement strand
GCCTATTACGCAGACATTGAGGCTGTAGACAAACCCAAAAAGTCAAACTGCAAACATTTAAAGCGATTAGAGCCGCTAAAGTACTAAAAATGATCAAATTCATACTTAATAAGAAGTAAGCATATATCATCTTAAATTCACTCTGGAATGAACTGTACTAGGGCCTGGGGGGGTGTTAGTTTCATTTTGGAACGATGTTACGAAAAGCCTTGAACGAAATAACTACGCTAAAAGCTCAGTTCTATGGAGCAGTATAAAAATCAACAGCAATTGGAGAGCAGTTCGAATGAAACACATATCCTTGATTTTCACTACATGTATAGCTAGCGTATTCCTATCTGGATGTGTAACTTCTGGTGGCAATCAGCAAAATACTTACAGCAGAACTACAGTTACCTCGACTACAAGCAGCATTGAAGCCCAAACTCCGTCTAAGGTGGAACAGGGTGGGATAGTGCCCATTGAAGTAAATATCAAAGACCCTAAGGGTGTACGGTCAATAGAGCTGACCATTCCAACTAATTCGGAAGGCCACAAGAAAGCGTTGATCGCGACATTCGAGACACCAATAAAGGAGCAATCTCTTTCCACTCGCCTACGTTTTTCCGCATCGAACAATGCAAAGGTGATGATAACTACCATTAATGGTGAAGGTAAAAAGAGTGAAAAAGCCATTTTCGTTGGAGAAATTCAACAGCCTGTTGACTACAGCCATGAAGCCTCTCTCTACTCTACATTCCCTGGTGACGCCCGAATATTTAAAGACAATACTATAGGTCAGGCAAAAATAGCGCTGACAAACCGAGGAACCCCCCAGGTGAGAGGAATCCTGAAACATCCTATGCGACCATCAATCAATAGCACAACATCGCTCCTAATTGAGGAAGTAGAGTTTCATTTTGATGGTCAGCGCGCGATCACTATGGAGTGGAATGATGCTCTCTCCAATGACCCGTATATTGGCGTAGGTGTTCAGACATTACCAAAAGCCGCAAAAATTGTTTGGAGAGACACTAAAGGAAGTGAGTTTTCTGCAAGCTCACCCTAGGAGTCAACAAGGACAAACTGTAGTGGTCTATAACAAAGCTATTATAAGAAGCGCTATGCT
>JAKSCN010000343.1 GCA_022360595.1 Chromatiales bacterium | reverse complement strand
GAGTTATCCTCAATGCATTGACCGAGATCGGCTTTGAGCGCCTGGTCGACAAGAAAAAAGCCTTTATCAACCTCACCCGCCACTTTTTCACCGACCTGCCGCCTATCCCGTTTAAACACTCGCGTGTGGTTCTGGAGATATTGGAGGATATCGAGGTCGACAACAGGCTTGTGAAAAACATCAAGGCGCTTTACGAAGATGGTTATTCACTGGCTTTGGATGATTTCAATTTCGAGGAGCGCTGGACCCCCCTGATCCCCTATGTCGACATCATCAAGGTCGAAATACCCGCTGTCGACTGGGCCAATCTGCCTAACAAGATACTCAAACTTCGCCAGAAAAACATCAAGGTGCTGGCGGAAAAGGTAGAGACCGAAGAGGAGTTCAAAAGACTCCACGACATGGGGTTCGACTATTTTCAAGGATACTTCTTTTCGCGCCCCAACGTGGTGTCGGCCAAGCGCCTCTCAGAGAGCCAGATTGTTGTCATGCAACTACTGGCAAAGCTCAGCCAACCCGACGTCGAAGTGGACGAGCTGGAACAACTTATCAGCCTCGACCCCGGGCTCAGCCTGAAAATTCTACGCTACCTCAACTCCGCCGCCGTGGGACTGCCGCGCAAGATTGAATCCATCCGCCAGGCGGTCATCTATTTAGGCCTGCAGCGCATCAAGGCTTGGTCAATGTTGGTCTCAATGGCAGGCCTGGAAGGCAAACCCCACGAAGTCTTCAATAGCGCCCTTGTGCGCGCCCATATGTGCGCCCATATACTAGAGCAATCAGGTCAAGCCAGCCCGGATACCGGCTTTACCGCCGGCCTGCTCTCCATACTGGATGTCCTGATGGACCAGGAGCTATCATCCCTCCTGGCTGAACTGCCGCTCTCAGAAGAGATCCGGAACGGACTCATCAACCGCAAAGGCCCGATTGGGCAGGCTATTGTCTGTACTCTCGCCTACGAAAAGCACCAATGGAAGAGCACCAGTTTCCCCGGACTGAGCAGAGACGACCTCCTCAAGATCTACCTCACCTCATCCCAGCTCGCTTTCTCTGAGCTGGCGGGGCTCACCGAACAGAGCTAACCCAGATAAGGTCAGTCGGGGTGGTAGCTCTTCCCAAGCGCCCTCGGCGGCACCCCCTGTAGCTGCTTAATAAACCGTTGCAGCATTGGATGCGCCTTGACCCAACCTTGTACCCCTTCGCGTTGCAGCAGATTGACCATCACCAGCGCGAAGATCATCAACGGGAACGGGGCCACCTGGAACACCTGGGCTGGCACACTTGGCCAGATCCCCTGCAGTGTAATGCCAATCACCTGCAAAAAAGCGAACAGAAAGGCGCCCAATGCCACCTTAATCGGATGCCAGCCACCAAAGATAACAATCGCCAGCGCAATCCATCCAAGCCCCTCAATCCCCTGAGGACGCCCCCAGCCCGGCTTAATTCCCAAAGAGTAGGCGGCGCCGGCCAGCCCGATCAACGCCCCTCCAATAGCGGTATAGAGCAACTGCTTGCGACGTGGGTCGATCCCACGGGTGTAGGCCGCTTCAGGATTCTCTCCGACAGCGCGCAGCTCCAGACCACGCTCCGTCTGAAACAGATACCACCAGATAGCACCAATCAGAATAAGCGCCACATAGACGATCAATGGCTGCTGAAACAACACCGGGCCAAGAAAGGGAATATCCGAAAGCACGGGAATCTTGATAGAGAGCATCTGCGGCCCCTGGAGCCGCGAATAGGGGTTGCCCAGAAAATAGGCCAGATCCTTACACATCAGCGTCAAGGCAAAACCGACCGCTACCTGCAATAACCCCAGGTAGATGCCAAAGAGCCCCACCACGATAGCGATCACCGCACCCACCAGGGCCGCCGCGCCAAAGCCCAACACCAGGCTACCGCTCTCATAGCTGACCATAAAACCGACCATCGCCGCCAACAGCATCGAGCCGTCCAGAGAGAGATTGATCACCCCAACCTTTTCAGTAATAGTCTCACCCAAGGCAGCAATGATTAAAGGCGCCGCTGTCGCCAATACACTGGCGAACAGAATCGTCAGAGAAAAATCACTCATTGCTCTGCCTCCGCTTCTTCAGGCCACGCAGGCCAAACACCAACAGTGCACTCAATACACAAGCCCCTTGAATCACACCAGCCAGTGAAGAGTCGAGCTGCATCATCATCGGTAGCTGAATACTGCCCACATTCAAAGCGGCAAAGAACAGCGCAATAAACGGCACAGGGGCGAGGCGAAAATTGGCAAGCATCACCACCAACAAGCCAAGATAGCCGTAGCCGCTGGAGATCGCCGGAATCAGACGATGATAGACCCCGCTCACTTGCAGGCCACCGGCCAGCCCCGCCAGCGCACCGGAGACCATAATCGCGATCAACATATAACGAGACGGCGACAAGCCGAACAGTCGCACCGCTCGCGGGTTCTTACCCACCGCATCCAGATTCAGACCGACGCGCGAACGGTAGAGCAACCAGGCGCTTATGACTATCACCAGCAGCGCCAACCCCAAAGCAAAAGGCGATACCCGCCACCCCTCCAGGGTGGGGAACCACAGCTCCCGCGGGAACGGCTGGGTACCACTCATCGAAGCGATTCCCGGACGCTTCCAGGGGCCAAAAATGACCCAGAGCACCAACCCCATCGCAACAAAGTTCAACCCCAGTCCAGCAAAGATCTCATGCACCCCGGCCTTCACCTTGAGCGAACCGGCAAACAGCGCCCACAGCACGCCAAACAGCATCGCCAGCAGCAGCGCCATCCAGACATGCATCTGGCCACCACCCTCCATTCCAAAACGGAGTATGGCTGTGGCGCCGATAGCGCCGATCACCACCTGCCCCTCAACCCCGATATTCCACAGCCCGGTGCGGAAAGCATAAAGCAGCCCCACACTGCACAGTGTCAAAGGAATCCAGACATTGAGTACCCTGGAGAATTTCGACCAGGAGCCCAACGACCCCTTAATCAGATGCCCGAAGGCGTCCAACGGCGACGCCCCGACCAGGGACAGCACCAACGCCGTAAACAGTGTGACCATCCCCAGAATCAAGGCAATTTCGGTCACATGTTGCTTCACTCCACGCATGCTCTATTTCCCAGTCATCGCCGCAGCAATATGTTCATAATCGAGCTCATCGGCCAACAGATCGCGAACCACCCTCCCCTCAAAGAAGACCAGCACCCGATTGGCGACCTCCAAAATCTCATCCAGCTCGGGCGAACTAAAGACAATCGCTCCCTGATCAGCAAAATCACCCCGCAGAAAACGCCAAATCTTGTGTGCGGACTCGACATCCAGGCCGCGGGTCGGACTCTCCAGCAAAACCATCCGGGCACTCTTTGGAATCAGCGCCAGTTGCAGGCGCTGCTGATTGCCTCCCGAGAGTGATTCAGCCAGGGTCTCAGGGGTACCGCGAATATGAAACTGCGCAATCGCCTGTTCTGCCGCCTGTTGAGCCGCCGCCGAAGAGAGGCCCGCCGCCAATGCAAAATGGTCACGAATAGTAAAACCGGGAATCAACCCCTGGCGGAGACGATCCGAAGGCAGAAACACCCCACCCTGCTGGCGGAAGGCCTTGTGATTGAGCTTATCCATGGACTGACCGACAAACTCCAGCATACCCTCGCGCCGGGTCGCCAGCCCCGCAGCCAGCCGCAAAAACAGCCCCTGCCCACTACCCGATAACCCCGCCAAGCCCACTACATCACCTTGGCGAATACTGACCGAGCAGTCGTGCAGACCAACCCGTTCACCGGCCGCTGTCACCCCTTTAAAGCGCAACAGCTCACCACCCGGATGGTAGTGGTGATCAACCACATCCACCGACGGTGGCTTATCGAACATCATCTCCAGCAGCTCAGATACCTTGAATGGGGCACTCGCTTCACCCGTCACCTGCCCATGCCGCAAGATAGTCACCCGATCACACAACGCCTCCACCTCATCCAGCTTGTGGGAGACCAGGATGATCGTGCACCCCTCATCGCGAATCTGACGAAGGGCCTGGAACAACAGCATTTTCTGCTGATCAGAGATCCCGGTAGTCGGCTCATCCAGAATCAACACCCGGGCTTCACGCCCAAGCAGCCGCAGAAACTCCAACTGCTGGCGCTCACCAACCGTCAGCTTCTCAAGCACATCATTGGGGTGAAGGGTAAAGTGAACTTTGTCGGCGAGCTGGGTCAGCCGTTCGCGCTGTTCGGTGCGATTGAGGTCATGATCGCAATCACGCCCGACGATAAAATTTTCCAGCACATTCAACGGCGGGAAGTCCTGAGGCTCCTGGTAGAGCATGCCGATACCATGGCCAGCCGCAACCTGCGGGTCACTGCAATCCACCTCAACACCATCCAACAGAATGCGGCCACTGCTCTTGGTCAGATAGCCGGTGAGGATCTTCATCAAGGTGCTTTTACCGGCGCCATTCTCACCGACCAAGCCATGAATGGTGCCACCTTCAACGCGCATATCGATACCGCGCAACGCCTGCACCGTACCGAACTGTTTATGCACCTGCTGGAATTCAACTTGCATGCTAGCGACCTTCCGCTATGCGTTGGCAGCCTTGAATACTACTGAGCCATCAACAGCCTATAAAACCGCTCATAATAACAGAGCTGCCCTGTCCGATTACACCGGGCAGGGCAGTCTTGAAATGACAATAGAGAGGAACAAAAAACCTATTTACTGACCCCTTCCATGCCGGCCAGCAACTGCTCCAGATACCAGATCTGGTTATCAGTGGCCACTTCACCCTCTTTCAGATAACTCTTACCGTCCTGGTAGGTGAGCGGGCCTTTAAACAGATTGATACTGCCATCACCCAGGCCTTTGATGAACTGATCCAGCTTGGCGCTGTTTTCAGCACTCAGCGCCGCACCTTTGACAAAGCCGATGGCGCTGGTATCGATGTTGTTGATATCGGTCCAGTCAGGGTCAGACCAAGTCCAGGACTGCTTCCAGCTACCGTCCTGAATCGCTTTGAAAATTTTCACGTAGTCGGGGCCCCAGTTATAGTACGGAACACCCAGGCAGGCTTTAGGCGCCGTCTCACAGCTACCGATGTAGTCGTAAGGCACCGCGTAAGCGTCAACACCCTCTTTACGTTTCTGCTCAGCCACAATGGTTGCTTCAGTGGTATCGATACCCGACAGCACAACATCATAGCCAGTATCGAAAAAGTTGCGTGACACCTGGGTGGGATCAGCGGTCACCCCGGGAATGTTGAACCAAAAACCGATCCAGGAGACCTTGAACTTCAGCTCGGACTCGGGCTTCTTCAGCACCTCGGTCCAGGCATAGCGAGCACCCAGGTAGGCGGCAACCGAGAGACGGCGGGTCTCTTCATTGATGAGGGGGCCAAGGTAGCCGATCTTGCCGTTTTTGGTGGTCAGCGCCGCCACAAAGCCGGCCATCATCTTGCCATACTCCATCTTCCCCATCAGGTTGGATAGATTTGGCGATGCCTTGCCGGTCAGCGCATCATCACCGGAAATATGGATAAATTGCACGTCAGGGTGCATCTGGGCCGCTTCGCGCATACCGTCTTTCATATCATCGGAGTTACCGACAATTACGGTAGCGCCTTTATCGACCAGATCATCCACCACCATCGGGATAGTGAGACCGGGACGGTCGGCAGGATTGACCTTATCGATATAGATCATCTTAGAGCCGGGTAGCTTCTTCTCGACATAGTGGCCACCCTCGTAGTGAGCCTGACTCCAGCCGTGGTCATTGTACGGACCGACCAGCAACATGCCGAAAATCAGCTCCTTCTCGGCGGCAAAAGCACTCGCAGTCACAGAAATGGTAGCAATAGCGGCTACCGCCAGGCGTACGAACTTGGAAATCCCGACGCGCATCAATGTCTCTCCCCAAAAGCAAGAACATAGAAAGGGCGCTACCCCGATAGGCCAGCCCTCAAATCCCGATTGAACTGAATCAAAATTGGCTTGCTATAATCCCCTCCTAACGTGGCCAGATCAAGGCCTAACAGCCAAATAGCGGGTGAATTCATGACATCAGTCAATCAGGGGCGAATTCGGATCAACTATATCGCCATCGAGCAACGCCGTATCTTTGCCGCAGAGGTAAGTTGGCAGGCGGGGAAGATCAGTGCAATCACAGAAATCGGCCCGGAAGACCCCCAGCTTGACTACTTGGCGCCCGGCTTCATTGATGCCCACATTCACATCGAAAGCTCGATGCTGCCACCCAGCGAGTTTGGCCGTCTGGCGGTGCGCCACGGCACCATCGGTACTGTCTCCGACCCCCATGAAATTGCTAATGTGCTGGGTGTACCGGGGGTTGAGTTTATGCTGGAGAATGCCCGCAGCACTCCCTTCAAAGCCTTTTTTGGCGCTCCGTCCTGTGTACCAGCCACCCCTTTTGAGACAGCCAATGGCGATCTGGGCTGCGCGGAGATCGAAACCTTATTGCAACAACCCGAGGTCTGCTGCCTATCAGAGATGATGAACTTTCCCGGCGTGCTGGCCCGCGACCCGATGGTGATGGCCAAGATAGAGTTGGCGCTCGACAAGGGCTATCCGGTGGACGGTCATGCCCCGGGCCTGAAGGGTGAAGAGGCCCGCAGCTACGCCAGCGCCGGCATCACCACCGATCATGAGTGCTTTACCCTGCAGGAGGCACGGGACAAAATCGAGGCTGGTATGTCGATCCTGATCCGCGAAGGCTCGGCTGCGCGCAACTTCGACGCCCTGCACCCACTGATCTCCGAGCGACCGGATAAGGTGATGCTCTGCAGTGATGATCTGCACCCGGATGATCTACTGCACGGCCACATCAATCTGCTGCTGGCCCGCGCCACCGCTGCTGGACACAATCTGTTCGATCTGCTGCAGGTAGCCTGCTTCAACCCTATCGACCACTACCAGCTCCCGCTGGGTAAACTTGCAATAGGTGACCCGATGGACGCGGTTGCCCTCAGCGACCACACGAACTTCACCCCCAAGCAGGTGTGGATCGACGGCCAACTGATGGCGGAAAACGGCCGTTCTATGCTGGACTATAACCAACCAGAGCGCATCAACCACTTCGACGCCCGCCGGATAGAACCCAACGACTTGGCCATTGCTCCTGCCGAGACCATCCGGGTCATCCAAGTGCAGGATGGCTCTCTGGTCACCCGAGAAAGTCAACATAGCCCCAAGATCGACAATGGCCAAATCGTCCCTGACCTAGACAACGACATCCTGCCGATCTGTGTCATCAACCGCTACCAACCGAGCAAACCGGCCATGGGCTTTATCCGCGGCTTTGGCCTGACAAGCGGCGCTATCGCCTCCTCGGTTGCCCACGACTCACACAACGTTATCGCTGTTGGCGCCGACCATCAGGCGATCTGCGCGGTGGCCAACGCGGTTATTGCACACCAAGGCGGGGTGGCCGTCACCAGCAACAACGGTGTCGATATCCTGCCTCTGCCTATTGCCGGCATTATGAGTGATGGGGATGGAGACAAAGTGGGTACTCACTACGCGGAGCTGGACAGACAAGCCAAGGCATTGGGCTCAAACCTGCACGCTCCCTTCATGACCCTGTCATTTATGGCGCTGCTCGTGATTCCTGAATTAAAACTGAGTGATAAGGGACTGTTTGACGGCAGAACCTTCCAGTTTACCGATCTTGTGGCATAGTTGCGCGGGAGCCGGTGTCAGCGCGGCCCCCTGCTGATTCCTTAAGATCTTTTACCAAGAGCGCCCTAGAGTTAACGAACTAATCACTCTTGCGCTGATACTTGGTCGCCTTACAACCAGGACAAGGAGGAATGTGCCCGGCTTTATGGAAATGCAGCTCCTTGCCGCACTCGACACAGGCCAATGTCCCGGGGCCTGTAATCTCCCCGGTGTGGTAGAAAGAGGCCTCTCTCGCCTGCTCCGCAAAGCGCTCCAGCTCAACACGGGTGCGATCAGCCACACTGGCAAACATATCCAGCATGCGCCCCTCGATCAGCTCCATGTCGAACCTGAACCAGTTGCGAAACTCCTCGCCCGTCTGGTTGAGATAGCTAGCAGCATCTTGCATATCGCGTTCCAGGTAACCTGCAATCTTCTCCGCCTCTTCACGGGTCAGCTCATTCAGCTCGACCGCCTTCTCACGCGCCGCATCAATCGTTTTACGCATAACAGGCAGGGTGGCTTTTTCTGCTGAATCCAGCATCTCATCCACCCGTTCAAGCATATCTTCATAGGCCTCGACCATCCGGTCGACTGGATCACGTTTGTCGTTCGATGACATGATAAAACCTCACTTCTGCTCCACTCTACATCTCTACCATTAAGTTTGACCCAAACCATAAAGATAGCAAGTGATCCGGCCGTTCAGAGCCTGTTAACACTATATTCGATCACCACTGCCAGCAGCCATTTTTTGCCCAGCGAGCAAGGCAGAAGGAGCCCCCGAAGTCAGTCTATACTAAGCGACTGATAACACCGTTGAGCGAAAAAATAGCCTGCCCCCCCATACAGTTAGCGTTAACAAACCCTAGTTATTGCTATCCATCGCCTGCCAGACCGGATCAATCCATTCACCGCCCGCCACTTCGGTAAGTGTTTTGCGAATGGCATCGGGAGTAGCCATCAGCTTAGTAAAACCGTGCTTACCGGTCATTTTCAGATCTGGGAAATCGATTGCGATCCGAAACCGTGGCGCTAGCGCCAGCACCCGGCCACGCTGCACCACCAGCTCATAGGGGAGATGCGCGGTCTGCTTATAGGTGTTGTGGTCGGCCACCTGCATCACTGCCGCATCACTAGACATTCCACGGCTCATCCCGACCCCAAAAACCGTAGTCTCCACACCCGGGATGTCGATACGATAGACAAACTGACTGCCCCCCACCCCGCTTTTCAAAGATGAATCGACCGCAGCCACCGCCTCGGCCTGTGAAGTATATTTTGCCAGCTCCAGCTCATCATCAAAATACTCCATACCGAAGCCATACTGGTACCGCTTCAACTTCTTCGCACTCAAGCCCTTGGCGCCAAAGGACTCTGTTGCGCCAAGTGTGTTCTCCAGCAAAGAGGCGATCGACTGTAGATCTTCATCGATCCGATAAGCGTGAGAAAAGTAGCGTGGATTCATGTATGCAACCTGCACGCCTACAGGAGTTTTGGTCACCGACACCCTCAGCCCGGCCAGGTAGGTGGCATTGGGCTGCCGGCCGGCCAGGCGCTTCAGATAGTCATTGGTCACCACAATGATATGGGCGCCGTCATAGGGGATATATTCACCCACCACAGACAGACCTGCTT
>JAKSCN010000482.1 GCA_022360595.1 Chromatiales bacterium | reverse complement strand
TTTCGGGGATTACGGCTCACCGGGCTATATCCAGCGCTGTATCAGTTGCCATGCTGGTGGTGGCTGGATGGAGAAAGATCGCCAGGGAAGACGTTATGACAGTGTAGACCCAGCTACCGTCACCGCTCTCGATGGTGACTATTTTACCCGCGGTACAGATCAGAAATATCCGCCAACCAACCCTGAAGTGATCAGCCAATGGGATTGGCAGAAGAGTGGTGTTGTGGAGAACGACTGCCTGCTCTGTCATGTTGATTTCAAGCAGCTAAAGACCTTTGACCAGGCCCTGCAGATTGAAGATGGTCCTGATGCTGAAGATCTGTTTGGGACACTGCGTAATACTAAATTGGTCCGAGACGGTCACTTCCGCTATGCCGATAGTGCGATTCTGGAGTATCTGAATATCAATGTTGATGGTGATGAGAAGTCTGACAAGGCGCTCGTCACATTTAACAAAGAGAATGTTCATGCGGGTAGCAGTCACGGTAGTGTATCGGTCGATTACGATCTGCAGACAGGTGACGATGGTGCGCCACTCCTGGCTTGGAATCCAGAAGCCTTCGATGAGAAGGGTAAGGTTGAGATCCCCATGCTCAGCTTTCCGGCCAATGACAACTGTATGCAGTGCCATCGCACCGGTAACTCACGGCGCGGTTTTTACGGTTTTGGTGAAGATGCCGAAGCCACCTTCGATGAAGAGGGGATGCTTGAAGAGGATTACAAGGATGATGTGCACTATGGCCTGACCTGGACCGAGGCGAACGGTGAGAGCCGCGCCATGACTACTTGTAATGCCTGTCATGCACGCAACTACTACCGCAAGGCGTATGAAAATATCGATCTGAATGCCAGCCATGAATTTCTCAAGGGCAACTCAGATATGAATGTCCATGATGATAAGGATTATCAGCCCAACGCCAAGAGTTGTGCTTACTGTCATGATGATGCTGAACAGCCGGCTATCCCATCGGGTCATGACAGCATGTTGGCGGCGCATCTGGAGCGCTGGCGTTCAGGCGGTGATTTGCGCGGTTATCCCAGCTCGTCGCTGGAGCGTATAACCCAGGTGCATCTGGATGTGGTCTCCTGCCAAACCTGCCACATCACCGATAAGAAGTCCCGTGGCAAACCGATACAGATTCTGTATCGCTATCGCCGTGAAGAGGACAGCAAGCTGCGGATCACACCGAACAATCCGCGCGCCCGTTACTTCTGGAAGGATAAGAGCAGTGGCCGGGTATTGACCAAAACCGAGCGTGACAGCGTTTACCGGATGCAGTTTGATGATGAGGGTAACCGCTACGGTGAGATCTTTGATCCGGAAACAGGCGAAGCTGTGGCTAAGGTTGACGTCTACATGTCACACGGTAGCTGGCGTTTCCGTGATGTCGAAACCTACGATGATTTCGTCAAGCTTAAGCAGACTTTCGATAAAGTGCTGAGTGTGAAGGGGGTTGAGAATCCCGACACTGCTCTGGTCTGGACAGAGATCAACAACTACCTGATGTCACATAACACCCGCCCAGCCGTATCGTCGGTTCAGTGCGGAGACTGTCATAACCAGAAACAGAACGGCACCTACAGTTCGTTCATCTCATCTGATGGCATTCTGGGTCAGAGCAACCAACGTGAAATCACGCAGCTGATTGATAAGCGTTTGGTCGATGAGGGCCTGGTTATTCTTGAAATGCCCTACATGCAGGTCGATGCGGAAGGAACGGTGACAGAGAATGTCTCTGACATCCTCT
>JAKSCN010000425.1 GCA_022360595.1 Chromatiales bacterium | reverse complement strand
GTGGGGCGATCTCCAAAGTGCCGTGCCAGTCACCCAGAGCCAGGTAGTCGAGTCGGGCAGTTTCGGCGCGATCATCGGCAATTTCGTTGAAGGCTTCGGAGCGTTCAGGCAGGCGGTTCTTGACACTGCCATGGGCCAACCCAACCCTAATAGCACCTTCAGGCGTCGCCATCTGATCGAAGGCAGCGGTGAGATCGCGGGTCTCATGGCGACGCTGCAGCGGAGCAGGAAGCACAGCCAGACGCTCATTGCAGAGCAGAATCGGCTCCGCGTTCAAAGCGAGGTGGATGTTCTCCGATATCAATCCCAGGCGCTCCAGCCGGCTCCAGGCACTCTCCGCCAGCACCGCATCGTGATTGCCCGGCAGCAATACCCAATTACCCGAGTAAGCAGACATGGCATTGATGGTGCGGCGCAGTGTTTCGTCGCTGACGCCGTTATCCTCAAATACATCACCTGCCACCAACACGGCATCTACTTGGCGTGCTTGGGCCAGCCCGGCAATTTTTTCCACGGTTTTCAGACGTTGCTGGCGCACCATAGCGGCCGCATCGCCGGGAATATTGCCGAACTGCTTACCGATTTGCCAGTCGGCGGTGTGGAAAAGGTGTATAGGTTGTGTCACAGGCGTTGTTGCTGATTATCCATATAGGGAAGCGAGTATAAGTCTTCTGCAAGTTCAACGCATGAGCCTTTGCAATAGATTCATGGTTTGAGCCGCAACTCAGGGTAAAATGAGAGCATTTACGATTGGAATCGGCGGTGAGAGACTGACAAATATGGAAACGGTTACTATGTATCGTCCCTGTGGACAAAAGGAGCTCGATTTAGTCATTGCCAGTGGTTATAAAAAATGGCCACCGCGCTTACCGGATCAACCGATTTTCTATCCAGTAACTAACGAGCAATACGCTATCGAGGTAAATAGATGGAACGTCAGCCAGTTTGGTAAAGGCTATGTGACAAAATTCCATGTAAAAAAGTCCTTTGCCAATCGGTATAACATCGAAACTGTTGGCGGAAGCCGACATACTGAGTGGTGGATACCAGCAGAGGATCTTGAAGAACTCAATAACAATATTGTCGGTTTGATCGAAGTGATTTATGAAGATTCTGTCTAGTTAATAGATAGGATCTACTATTTTTTAGAGTCTCCTGAATGCTGCATCTGTTCCAAAGTAATCGACTTGAATCGCTGGCTGACCGGCTGGCGGCGTTAATGCGTGCGGAGCCTTTGGGGCCCTTCAGTCAGGAGCAGGTAGTGGTGCAGCATCCGGGGATGGGGCGCTGGCTGTCGCTGCAGTTGGCGGATCGTTTGGGGATCTGCTCCAACGTCGAATTTCCATTGCCGGCGGGCTTTATCTGGCAGGTGTTGGGGCAATGGTTGTCCGATGTGCCTCAAACTAACAGCTATGATCCCAAGCTGATGGTGTGGCGGGTGCTGGCATTACTCCAAGCGTTGCGGGATCAGCCGGCATTCGCTCCCGTTGCCCGCTATCTGGATAGCCAGGATGAGTTTGGCCAGTATGAGCTGGCTGAGCAGGTGACCCGCTGCCTTGATGCCTATCTGGTCTATCGGCCCGACTGGATCGCGCGTTGGCAGCAGGGGCAGTCTGTTATTGCCGGTGATGAGTGGCAGGCCAGTCTGTGGCGGCAGTTGGCGGCGCAGAGCGACAGTGAACATTGGGTAGCTCTGCAGCAGCGGTTGTTTAGTTCGCACAGTCGTGGTGAGCTTGATGGTGAGTTGTTGCCACCACGGGTAGTGTTTTTCGGACTGGTGGCGCTGTCGCCGGGCTATCTCTCTATAGTAGAGCTGCTGGCACACTACACCAATGTCCATCTGTTGCTACTCAATCCCTGTCAGGCCTACTGGCTGGATATTCAGGATCAGGCTGAGGTGAGCCGACGGGTGCTGGAGTCGAGCAGCGATGAGGCGCTCTATCTGGAAGTGGGTAATCCGCTGCTGGCCTCTTGGGGTAAGCAGGGGAGGGACTTCTTTGCCCAGATCCAGTCCTTTGACCCGGGCAGTGCTGAGGATTTTCGGGCGCCTGATAGGACGACCCTGCTGCAGGCCGTTCAGCAGGATATTCTGGATCTGGTTGAGCCTGCCGGTGACTTTGTGCTGCGCGATCAGGATGATTCCCTGCAGATTCATAGTTGCCACAGCCCGATGCGTGAGGTTGAGGTGCTGCATGATCAGCTTTTGGGGCTGTTCGACCGCCACCCGGACCTGAACCCTGATGATGTATTGGTGATGACACCGGACATGGACGCCTACGCCCCCTATATCGAGGCGGTGTTTGCCGAAACTGGCGAGGGGCGTCGGATTCCCTTTGCCATTGCAGATCGCAACACTCTGTCTGGCAAGGGGGTGAGCGAAGCCTTTCTGCAGCTACTGACCCTGCCCACGACCCGTTATGAGAATAACCGCCTGTTAGCCCTGCTGGAGGAGCCGGCGGTGGCACGCTGTTTTGGTCTGACGGCGGACGATTTGCCCCAGATCACCGCCTGGATTGAGCAGGCGGCTATTCGTTGGGGTCGAGATGGGGCGATGCGGGCCGGTTTGGAATTGCCCGAAACCGACCAGAATAGCTGGCGTTTTGGTCTCGATCGGTTGCTGCTGGGTTATGCACTGCCCGGCAGTGGGGAGCACCTGTTCGAAGGACTGTTGCCGGTAGACGATGTTGAGGGCTCAGCCGGGGCTTTGATGGGGAGCTTGAGCGCCTTTATAGAAGCAGTGTTTGCCTTGGAGTCTCAGCTTGCCGGTCAGAAGAGTCTGGGTGAGTGGAGTGAGCTGCTGTTGCATCTGTTGGGGCGGTTTTTTGTAGCCGATGACCAGGAGGTGCAGGAGTTGCAACAACTGCGCGAGTTGTTGGGAGAGATGGCGGGGCTGGCTAGCGAGGCAGCGGGCAACGTCAGGGTTTCGATTGAGCTGGTACGCCCCTGGCTTCGCCGGCAACTGGAAGGAATTAGCGGTCAGCGCCGATTCCTGGGCGGTGGTACCACCTTCTGCGCCTTGACACCAATGCGTAGTCTGCCATTCAAGGTGATCTGTCTGATCGGTATGAATGACGGCGCTTTCCCCCGTGAACAGCGCCCTGCGGGGTTTGATCTGTTGGGCAGAGACCACCGTCTGGGTGATCGATCACGCCGTGCCGACGATCGCTATCTGTTTCTGGAAACACTCGCTTCAGCGCGTCAGTGTTTCTATATCAGCTACACAGGGCAGGATCTGCGGGACAATAGCACTATTCCTCCCTCAACATTAGTGAGTGAGCTGATTGATTATATAAAACAGATTGTTACAGTGGAAACTGCAAGTAAAATGGAAGAAAGTATTGTAACAACTCATCCGCTGCAGCCGTTCAATCCTCACTACTTTGACCCCAACCACCGGTTGTTTAGCTACTCCAGCGTAATGGCTGCTGCTGCGCAAACTCTCTCTAGCAGCGTATCTCGACCGGCGGTATTTTTCAGCGGCGAAAAACTGTCTGTGCCTGATGAGGTGTGGCGCCAGGTCGAGCTACCGCAGCTCCTCGGTTTTTTTGATAATCCGGTGCGTTTTCTACTACGCCACCGGCTGGGAATTCAGCTCGACTCAACAGCGGGGGAGTTGGATAGCCGGGATCCTATACACCTGGATTACTTTGAGGCGGCCGATCTCCAGCTTGAGATGATTGATCATCTGCTTGCGGGAGAGGGGACGGTCGATCTGCTCGAACGTACCCGTGCCGCCGGTGAATTGGCCCATGGACAATATGGCGAGCACTATTTTGCCGGGCTGGCTGGCGAGGCCGAAGATTTTGTCGCTGGTTTGGACGATACGGGGGTGGATGAGTTCGGTGAAAGCCTGGATGTTGATCTCACCATCGGTGCTTTTCGTCTCGCGGGTAAGCTGGAAAATGTTAAGCCGGACGGGCTCGTTTACTACAGTATCAACAGACTGCCGGCGCGGGATCAGCTACGTCTGTGGATTCGTCACCTGCTGCTCAATCTGGTGGCGCCTAATGGGGTTGCTTCCGCCAGCCGCTGTTATCATGCCGATCAGCACTGGCGGTTTGGACCACTGGCAGATGCCGAAGCCCAGCTTGGGCAGTTGCTGGAGCTCTATTGGCAGGGGTTATCCGAGCCCTTGCATCTGTTTCCCAAGAGTGCACTGGCTTACGCCGAGGCGTTGCATGGTGGTAAAGAGCGGGAGCAGTGTATGAGTCAGGCCTGGAACGCCTGGAATGGCCAGTTTACCAACTATCCCGAGTCGGCTAACGCCTACTACCGCTTCGCCTTTCGCGACCTGAATGTGCTGGATGGGCAGTTTGAAGCGCTGAGTGAACAGGTATTTGGCCCGTTCCTGGCGATCAGGGAGGTGCTCTGATGGAGCAGCTTGATCTGCTGGAAGCGCCGCTGCAGGGGATAAATCTGATTGAAGCGGGGGCGGGCACCGGTAAGACCTATACCATTGCAGGCCTGTTTCTGCGCCTGGTGCTGGAGGCTGAACTGGCGGTCGAGAACGTTTTGGTGGTGACCTATACCAAGGCGGCTACCGCTGAGCTGAGGGAGCGTATTCGTGCTCAGTTGGTTAAGGGGCAAATCGCGTTCCAGAACGGTGCGTCGGATGACCCATTGATCAGTGCGCTGCTTGATCGGGCTGAAGATCCGCAGCGTTGGCAGCGTCTACTGCAGCGGGCAGTGCTCGATTTTGACCGGGCGGCTATTTTCACCATTCACGGCTTTTGTCAGCGTGCTCTCGCCGATAGCGCCTTCGAGAGCAGTGCGCCGTTTCGTGCTGAGATGCTGCTGGATGAGCAGTCGCTGCTGCAAGAGATTGTGGATGACTTCTGGCGCATTGAGATCCAGGATGCCAATTCTGATCTGGCTAATTATCTTTTGGAACAATGTGTTACCGCCGATAATTTAACTGGTTTTCTAAGGGGGAAGCTGGCCAAGCCTTATCTGGAAGTGCGTGGTGTCGAGCAGGAGAGTGATCTGCAAAGTGTTGAACGGGCGTTTGAGGAGGCCTTCCTAAAGGCTAAATCGCTTTGGTCAGAAAACGCTGAAGAGATTTCCACTCTACTGCGTACTGCCCCAGGACTATTGCGAACCAAGTACCGCAAAGACCATCTGGAAAACTGGATAACGAAGCTGAATGAGTACCTGGCTGGAGATGCGCAAGCCCCTTTTGCTCAGTTGGAGCGTTTCACCCCCGGTTTCATGGTGGGCGCCCTGAAGAAGGGCGGTGAGCCCCCCGAGCATTCGTTTTTTGAACGATGTGAACAGCTATGGCTGGCTTGGCATGCGCGGGTTGAAGCCTATCGGCAATGTTATGTGGGGTTGCAGCAGCGTCTACTGAGCTATGCCGATAGTGAATTGCAGCGGCGTAAAGCGGCTCAACGTCTGTTGGGTTACGATGATCTATTGCTCAATTTGGATCAGGCGCTGGAGGCTGATGAGTCGGGGTATTTGGTCCAGTCGTTGCGGCAACAATACCGGGCGGCGCTGATTGATGAGTTTCAGGATACTGATCCGGTTCAGTACCGGATTTTCAGCCAAATCTATAGCGGAGTAAAAGCGCCGGTCTATCTCGTAGGCGACCCGAAACAGGCGATCTATAGCTTTCGGGGGGCGGATATCTTTGCCTATCTGCAGGCGCGGGAGCAGGTGGATAACAGTTATACGCTGGTCACCAACTGGCGCTCTGACCCTGAACTGATCGAAGCAGTCAATACACTTTTTAATCAACAGACTAGCTTTCTTTTCTCACAAATAACTTACCATGAGGCCAAGGCGGCCGAGCGGGAGCGGGCGGTGTTGTCCGATCCTCTTGGTGAGAGGGGGGCGCTGTGTATCAACTACATCCCAAGCGAGCCCAAATCGGCCCCACTCAATAAAGAGGCCGCCGCCAACCTGGCTGCCGCGGACAGCGCCAATGAGATCGCCCGTCTGTTGTCCGGTGAGGTGACGTTGGATGGTCGGTTGTTGGCGGCAGGGGATATCGCTGTGCTGGTGCGCAGTCATCATCAAGGGGAGCTGATGCGCCAGGCGCTACACAGTCGTGGCATTCACAGTGTGCAGCGCTCGCCCGGCAACGTTTTCCATAGCTGGGAGGCCCAGGAGTTGGAGCGGTTGCTGCAAGCGATTATCCAGCCTGGGCGTGAGGCCTTGTTGAAGGCGGCCCTGGCGACCGATCTGCTGGGAGGAACCAGTGGTGATATCGAGCGTCTCGCCCACGATGATCTGTTGCTGGAGCAGCGTCAGGTGCTGTTTGTTACCAGCAACCGCCAGTGGCGCGAGCAGGGCTTTATGCCGATGTTTCGTCACCTGCTGCGCAGTGAGGCTATCGCTCCGCGTCTGCTGGAGCTGGAGAACGGCGAGAGGCGACTCACCAATCTGTTTCACTTGGGCGAGCTGTTGCATCGCTATGAGCGTGACAGCGGCGGCAGCATGGGGCGTCTGCTGAGCTGGCTGGCTCAACAGCGGCAGAGTGAACGGGCCGAGGATGAGGAGCATCAGATCCGGCTTGAGAGTGATGAGAATCTGGTGCAAATCGTCACTGTGCACAAGAGTAAGGGCTTGCAGTATCCGGTGGTGTTTGTGCCTTTTGCCTGGGATGGCGGATTGAAGTCGGGGCAACGTGATGGAACTTATCAGTTCCATGATCCTGCAGACCGGTTCCGGCCGGTACTGGAGTTGGGCTCGGCCAACTATGAAGCGGATCTGCCCCACGCTCAGCGTGAGGAGATGGCGGAGCACTTACGGTTGCTCTATGTTGCCTTGACCCGCGCCAAGCACCGCTGTTATCTCCATTGGGGAAGTGTGTCGGGGGCAGAGCAGAGCGCTTTTGCTTGGCTGCTGGCCCCTCCTGATGATGAAGGCATTGATCCGGTTTTACATGGAAAAAATATAAAAAAATATATAAAAGACAATGTATTGTTAGATAAAATTCATGCCATTTCTAGAAATATGGGTGAAATGATTTCTATCCGTCAGCTCGACCCTGAGCAGGCGCTGGTGGCACATACACTCCCAGAAGAGGCCGCTGCTGGGGTGGATCAATCGCTGAGAGCCAAAACGTTACAGCGGCGTTCCCTGAGTTACGCGAATGTCACTAGTTTCTCGGCGCTGTTTCATCATCCCGGCGGTTATCAGGCTGAGGACGGTGAGCTGCCCGATTATGATCAATTGGCATCTGCCCGTCCGGTGGAAGAGAGTGAGCAGGATGAGAGTCCCACCATCTTTACCTTCCCGAAGGGTGCGCTGGCAGGTAGTTGTCTGCACGGCATATTCGAGGAGATCGATTTTACCCAGGCCGATCAGCCCCAGGTGGAGGAGGTAGTCGCGGGTAAGTTGCAGGAGTATGGTTTTACCGAAACTTGGCAGCCGGTGGTTGTCTCGATGGTCAGACGGGTGTTGGCGACCGCACTGGACGAGACAGGGTTGACGCTGGCCCAAATCACGAACCGGCAGAAGTTGGTCGAATTGCCGTTTTATTATCCGCTGGGGCGGATCAACAGCCGCGATCTGGTTGATATCCTGAGGCGGTATGGTTATGCCGATACACCGGTGTTGGAGCGGGCGGTCCAACAGCTCGCCTTTACCGATGTCAGCGGTTATATGAAAGGCTTTATCGATTTGGTATTTGAGCATCAGGGGCGCTTCTATCTGCTCGACTACAAATCAAACTGGCTTGGCAATCACCTGGAGGAGTACGATCAACCTGCTTTGGCAGAGGCGATAGCCCGGGAGCGCTACTTTTTGCAGTATCTGGTTTACGCCGTGGCGCTGCATCGCTATCTGCAACAACGTCTGCCAGATTACCACTATGATCGCCATATCGGCGGAGTTCTCTATCTCTTCCTGCGCGGCATGTCGCCTGAGACAGGGGCGAAATTTGGAGTCTTTCGTGACCGCCCCAGTAGTGAACTGATCAACGAACTTGATCGTTATTTTGCGAGTGAGGGGGCGGCGGTATGAGTCAGATCGAGCTGCTGCTGTCGAGGCTGGCCGAGCGGGAGCTGATTGGTGATCTGGATCGCCATTTCGCCAAATTGCTCTGCCGCCTGGATGGTGGTGGAAGCAGTGCGTTGGCTACTATCGCGGCGCTTACGTCGCGGGCTGCGACAGGCGGGGATGTCTGTCTTGATCTTGCGAGCGTGGTGCTGCCCGGTATAGAGGGGTTGCCTGCATCCGGCCAGTGGGCAGCCGAGCTTCGGCAATCGAAAGTGGTGGGGCGGCCTGGGGAGTTTAAGCCGCTGATTCTCGATGCCCAGGGGCGTTGTTATCTCTACCGCTACTGGGACTATGAACAGCGGTTGGCCCGGGCGCTGTTGCAGCGGGCATCGGCTGATTTAACGGCGATTGATGAGAGCCTGTTGTGTCAGGGGCTGGAGCGCTATTTCCCGGTCTCCGAGGCAGACTCAAGCTTTGTGGATTGGCAGAAGGTTGCTGCCGTTACCGCACTGTTGCAGCGCTTGTGTGTGATATCCGGTGGTCCGGGGACCGGCAAGACCACCACGGTGGTGAAAATTCTGGCGTTGCTGCTGGAGCAGTATCCCGAGGGACAACAGCCCGTAATCGCCTTGGCGGCGCCCACAGGCAAAGCGGCTGCCCGCCTGCAAGAGTCAATTCGCGGTGCGGTGCAGCGATTGCAGTTGCCTGAAGCGATTCAGGCTGCTTTGCCGATGGAGGCGAAGACCTTGCACCGCATGTTGGGTACCCTTCCCAATGCCAGCCGGTTTCGGCATGACAGGGATAATAGGTTGCCGGTGGATATGCTGATTCTGGATGAAGCCTCAATGGTTGATCTGGCGCTAATGGTTAAAACCGTAGAGGCGTTGCCCGATCAAGCCCGCCTGATTCTGTTGGGTGACCGGGATCAACTGGCATCTGTGGAGGCAGGAGCAGTGTTGGGGGATATCTGTGGTGATATCCCCGGCTTTTCCCAGTGCTTTGCGAGGAAGGTTGCCGGTCTTTCTGATATTCGGCCAGAAACTTTGCAAGGAGAGAGTAGAGAGGAGCTGGCCAACTGTTTGGTGGCTTTGCGCCACAGTTATCGGTTTGAGCGTGACGGCGGTATTGCTCGTCTGGCCCGGGCGGTCAACAGCGGTGAGGTAGCCGAGAGCCTGGTGTTGCTACAACAGGGTAGTGCTGAGGGTGAGCTGGGTTGGATAGCTGCTCGGGAGGAGCTGATCGATACCCTTGTCGAGGGTTATAGCGGGTATCTGACGTGTCTGCGCGCGGGTGGTTCGCCAGAAGAGGTGTTAAGCGCTTTTGAACGCTTTAAGGTGCTCTGTGCACTGCGGGTTGGACCGCATGGCGCAGTCAGGTTGAACCAGGAGATCGAGCAGGTTCTGGTTGTGGCGGGGGTGCTGCAAACAGACGGACAGGCCTGGTATGCGGGACGACCACTGATGATCACGCGCAATGACTACAACCTGCATCTCTACAATGGCGACATCGGAATAATGATGCCTGATGCCCAAGGTGATTTGAAAGCCTGTTTTATCAGCAGTGATGGACGCTTGCGCTGGATTCCGCCGATGCGTCTGCCGGCCCATGAAAGCGCCTATTGCATGACGGTGCATAAAAGTCAGGGCTCCGAGTTTGATAAGGTGCTTCTGGTGTTGCCGGAACTAGACGCGGCTGTGCTCACTCGCGAGCTGCTCTATACCGCCATCACCCGGGCAAAACAGCGCTTTGATCTCTATGGGCCGGAGCGTGTATTGACAGAGACCGTCAGCCGCAGGATGCGCCGTTTGTCCGGTCTGCCGGATCTGCTTTGGGATGGTGCTGAAGAGCGGACAAGATGCGTGCCACCTGCCGATTTTCCGGGAGAACAGCTTAGTCTGGATGGCTTTTGATTGCCCAGAGTGTGACAGGTTGGTTGCTCTGCATCATAAGGGGTTGCGTTACGCGGGTATAAAATATGATAATCACTCAACAACCAAAGGCAGATTAGCGGAATTGGGTTGGAGTTCACGCTTTTTATTGGGGAAGCTGCCGATATAAAAGATAAGACGATGCTTGGATATCGCAACTTTGTCGCCTGCGCAGGAGCGCTGACAGCGGGCATCGTTTTCAGATTGAAATTAGGGGTGACGCGAAAAGATGCATACCATTATGGTGCTCAACGCAAAGGGTGGTTGCGGCAAAACTACAATATCCACCACCTTGGCTTGCTACTTCTCCGGGCGTAACTATAAGACCGCACTTCTCGATTACGATCCTCAGCAATCCAGCCGCCGCTGGCTGGAACTCAGACCTGCCGATAGACCCAAGATCACCACCATTGATGCCGCCAGACCCCGTACCGGAGTGACGCGTACTTTTGCCCTGCATACAGGTCAGGAGACCGAGGTGGCCATTATCGATACCCCAGCGGGTGTCACTGGTGGGCAGTTGACCGATCTGTTTCACCGGGCGGATACCATCCTGATTCCAGTGATGCCATCGATTATCGACTACCAGGCGGTAGAGCTGTTTCTCAAAGAGCTGATGCGCTTGGCCAAACATAAGCTGGCAACCAAACGTATCGGTATCGTGGCCAACCGGGTGCGGATCAAAACCCGCTCCTATTTGGCTCTGGAAGAGCTGGCCAGCTCTTTCGATATCCCTGTTATCGCCACACTGCGCGATACCCAAAACTACTCTATTGCCATGGAGTCGGGATTGGGCATCTGCGAAATGAAACGCAGCCTCACCTCCAAGGATGATAAACAGTGGCAACCGCTGCTGAGCTGGTTCCACGAGAAGATCCCCTATAAACCCGAACCTCAGGCCGTCACTGAGCAGCCATTAAATACTGAGACTGAGAGCGTGGCTGAAGCTTGGGTTGCCGAATCGGGCCTGCAGAGCGTTTTACCGTTTAATCGCTAAGCCTGAAACTTCGCAGCGTGGCCCCCACTCGTAGCCACTCTCTTTTTGCCCTTTAGAGCGCACGGTAATTTTTCTGCCCTTATAAACAGAAATTTGGGTAGCACATTCCCGCTTGTGGTACGGTATCGTGATTATATATTTGGCCCTGGCGCGTCTGCTGTCGAGTGATGACGTGTAGGGGCGATAGAGAGCCATCATCAATAGAGATGAAGCCATCTTCAATAAGGCCGGTCGCTTTACGGAGAGAACGGATCGGTCGGAATAAATCAGAGGATCAACGCCACCGTCCCGCATGGGAGGGTGGATTATAAAACCAAATAGAACCTAAGGAGACGTAGCGAGATGATCAAGCCAGTCGGATCCGACACTCTTCAGCCGCTGTTTGTCTATGACACTGAAAAGCACCATCAACTGAGCCATGAAGCTGAGTCACTGCCGTCGGTTGTGATCAGTTCTCAGGCCGCCGGTAACGCGGTCATGATGGGCGCTGGTTACTTCAACCCGCTGAAAGGCTTCATGAAAGTTGCCGATGCGATGGGTGCTGCTGAGAAAATGACCCTGACTGATGGTTCATTCTTCCCAGTACCTGTGCTCTGCCTGCTGGAGAACACCGATGCTATCGGTGATGCCAAGCGTATTGCGCTGCGTGATCCCAACATGGAAGGCAATCCTGTTCTGGCAGTGATGGATATCGAGAATATCGAAACTGTGACCGACGAACAGATGGCGATCATGACCGATAAGGTCTATCGCACTGATGACAGTGAACATCCCGGTGTTGCTGCTTTCAACAACCAGGGCCGTGTTGCTGTCTCTGGTTCTATCCAGGTGCTGAACTTCAGCTACTTCCAGGAAGATTTCCCGGATACCTTCCGCACCGCGGTTGAGATCCGCAATGAGATCGCCGAGCGCGGCTGGTCCAAGGTCGTTGCCTTCCAGACCCGCAACCCCATGCATTTGGCTCACGAAGAGCTGTGCCACATGGCGATGGACCGTCTGGGCTGCGATGGCCTGGTGATCCACATGCTGTTGGGTAAGCTGAAGCCGGGTGACATTCCTGCGCCCGTTCGTGACGCCGCTATCCGTAAGATGGTTGAGCTCTACTTCCCGCCCAATAGCGCCATGGTGACCGGTTACGGTTTTGATATGCTCTATGCCGGTCCTCGTGAAGCGGTGCTGCATGCATATTTCCGTCAAAACATGGGCGCCACTCACTTCATTATTGGTCGCGATCACGCAGGTGTGGGTGACTACTATGGTGCCTTCGATGCGCAGACCATTTTCGATGATGAAGTACCTGAAGGTGCACTTGAGATCGAAATCTTCAAAGCCGACCATACAGCCTGGTCCAAGAAACTGAATAAAGTGGTCATGATGCGTGAAGCACCCGATCATGAAAAAGAGGATTTCATCCTGCTCTCCGGCACCAAAGTACGTGAAATGCTCGGTAACGGTGAAGCGCCACCAAAAGAGTTCTCGCGTCCTGAGGTGGCTCAGATCTTGATCGATTACTACCAGTCGATCAAATAAGAGAAAGTTAAGCGCTTAGCAAACAAAAACCCTGGCTCTTTGAGCCAGGGTTTTTTATTGGGGCTGTTTTGTCTGATCCCTATTTATAATCGACACTGCCGGGGGAGCGGGTTAGTATCTACCGATCGTTTTTTAGGAGGAGCGAGCAATAATGAAAATTGAAACCATTGCGGTACATGGTGGCTTTGAGCCGGACCCCACCACCAAGTCTGTGGCTGTCCCTATCTATCAGACCACCTCGTATGCTTTTGACGATACCCAGCATGGGGCTGATCTGTTTGATCTGAAGGTGCCGGGCAATATCTATACCCGCATCATGAACCCAACCACTGATGTGCTGGAGAAGCGCGTGGCGGCGATGGAAGGGGGCGTTGGCGGTTTGGCGTTGGCCTCCGGTATGGCTGCCGTGACCTATTCGATTTTCACTATCTCCCAGGCGGGGGATAACATTGTTGCTACCTCCACGCTGTACGGCGGCTCATACAATCTGTTTGCCCACACACTGCCCCAGTTGGGTATTGAGGTGCGCCTGGTAGATGGTAAGGATATCGATGCCATGGCCGCACAGATTGATGACAAGACTCGGGCGGTGTTCTGTGAGTCTATTGGTAATCCTGCCGGTAATGTCGTTGATATTGGCGCCATGGCGGATATGGCACACGCACATGGTGTACCGCTGATTGTCGATAACACGGTGCCGTCGCCCTATCTCTGTCGTCCGTTTGAGCATGGGGCCGACATTGTGGTGCATGCACTGACAAAATATATGGGCGGTCACGGTACTACCATTGGTGGTATTTTGGTCGATTCGGGTAATTTTCCCTGGGCAGAGCATAAAGAGCGTTTCCCAAAACTAAATGAACCGGATGTCTCCTACCATGGCGTGATCTATACCGAAGCACTGGGAGAGGCCGCCTATATTGGACGCGCTCGTGTGGTGCCTCTGCGCAATATGGGAGCCGCGATCTCGCCCTTTAACAGTTTCCAAATCTTGCAGGGTATTGAGACGCTGCCGGTGCGTATGGATCGTCACTGTGAGAATGCGATAGCCGTTGCAGAGTTTTTGAATCAACATGATCAGGTGGCCTGGGTACGTTACGCCGGCTTGGATGACAGCCCGGATAAACCGCTGATCGATAAGTATATGGGGGGACGGGCCTCGAGCATTTTGTCATTTGGTATTAAAGGTGGCAAAGAAGCGGGCGCTAAGTTTATTGATGCGTTGCAGTTGGTCGTGCGCCTGGTCAATATTGGTGATGCCAAGACTCTGGCCTGCCACCCGGCAACGACCACCCATCGTCAGCTCAGCCCGGAAGAATTGGTAAAAGCTGGGGTGAGTGAGGATCTGGTACGGCTCTCGATTGGTATTGAACATATCGACGATATCATTGAGGACCTGGAGCAAGCGTTGGCTGCCACTAAGTTGTAAAAGGATCAACCAACCTGCAAAGGATGCCGTGCCTAAATTCGGGTACGGCATTTTTTTTGCCCTGAACTTAACAGGTTGGATGTTATGGCATGTCGCAGGTTGTTTGTTTATGGAGTGCTGTTGGGGTTGTTGGTTTCTGCTCAAGCAGCTATTGCTCAACGCTCGGTTGTATACCAAACCTTGCAGTGGGTTACATCTGATCTAGATGCGGCACTGCAGACACCAGTGGATATGAACCGTGTTGCATCTCTTACATTCCCACTGACTTCTGCCTGGAAGGAGGGTTTTCGGCAAGAGACCCGTGATAGCCTTGATCAGGTGGCGGCTTTTGTCCGTTCAGCGGAACCGCGGCAGTTTAATTGTGGTGAGTTGACAGACCTGCATTTGGTGATCGGCTTTTTATCGGAAACCGGGCGCACCTTTGATATTGGGCCTACCAAGCAGGCGTTAACAGCGTGTGATTGGGGGAATAGCCGTTTCAACCTTGCCAACGCACTGCTGTTTAGCTGCCGTTATGCGGGTGAGGATGTGGAGCAACGTTTTCCGGGGGCTCTACGCACCCTGGAGGCGAGCCAACGTGACGATGGCGCTTTTATCACTGAAGAGGGTAGGCCATGGTTCTATCTGACTTCCCACGCGTTAATGGCGGTGCACTATTGTGGTGGAAACCGGCAGGTGGTGGAGCGGGGTAAGCGTTATCTGCTGGAGCAGTTGCCGCGGTTTAGGCAGATCGGCTTTTATGATGGACTGATTGAGACGCTCATTTTTTTGCGCTGGCTGGATGTGGAGATACCTGACTACGGCCAGTATGTGGCCTATGTCCGCAACAGTATGAATAGCGATGGGGGTATCTGCTTTAGTCGCCGGCCGTACTGCCGTTCCCATTGGCATGCGGTCAGTCTGTTACTGGAGCTGCAGTTGATGAAGGGGTGACAATAAAAAAGGAGGTCTCAGCAACCTCCTTTTTTCTCTTGCATGGTACAGCGCTATTCCGCAGCGACCTGAGCCATATCCAGCGCCAGAATAGCGTACTCAATACGCTCACTCAGGAGCTGACGAAAAGAGTCTTCGTTGTTGTAACCTACAATTGGGGATGCGAGGGGTGTGCCGTTGTAGTCGACTATCACGATGGTTGGTGTGGCGTAGATGTTGTAGCGGTCAACAAATATGCCCGTCCTTACCTTCACGCCATCGAAATCAATGATTTTACCGCCGGCGTTGATGTCCACTTCGCGAATCAATACCTGGCGGTCGAATTGGTTGCTCTCTATGCCCGGCTTCAGCACATCGTTTTTCAGGCGCTCACAATAGTCGCAATCATCGGCGCTAAAAACCATTAAGATAGGCACGCCGATCTCTTTGGCTTCAACGGCATCGTCTGCGCAATCATCTGTGACGGGAAGGGTTGAGGATTCGGCGCCAATACTGAACGGGATACTCAGCATCGCGATTAACCAAAGTGAGATAAAGTACTTCTTCACTGCTATTGATCTCAAATATATCATTATATAAGAAAATCATAATATGTTGTGCTGTGAAAAGCAATGAGAATGAGTGTCAATTTGACAAAGTTTTTCATTGTGACTGGAAAATAACAGAGTGAGGAAAATGGAATTTTTAACCTTATTTTTTATAATAAAATCAGTAACCTGATGATAGTCTATGAAATATCAATACCGTATTCTGAAAACCGATGTTCTCTACCAAGGCTTTTTGCAGCTCAATCGCTATCAGTTGGAGCATGAGCTGTTCGCTGGTGGTTCCAGCTCTGTTATCAGCCGTGAACGGATAGAGGGCTACCGAGCCGCGGCGGTACTGTTGTATGACCCGGATCTCGACGAAGTAGTGATGATTGAGCAGTTTCGAATTGGCGCACTGGAGGATCCGGCAGGCGCCTGGTTGTTGGAGGTGATTGGCGGGCTGATCGAAACCGATGAGAGTGCGGAGAGCGTTGCCCAGCGCGAGGCTGAAGAGGAAGCGGGTTGCCAGGTGTTGGAGCTACTGCCTATCTGCAACTTCTGGGTGAGTCCTGGTTTCTCCACGGAACAGATTACGCTCTATTGTGGCAAGGTGGATGCCAGCCATGCCGGAGGTATTCACGGTTTGGCGGAGGAGGGGGAGGATATTCGCGCCGTGGTGATGAAAGCTGATGAGGTGATTGCCGAACTGTACGGTGGCCGGGTCAACTCCACCAGTGCCATTATTGCTGTGCAGTGGTTGGCCATGCATCGCGAACAACTGCGGGAACAGTGGCGATCAAATTAGTGTTAACAGGCCCACTAGTTTTTCAGCTCTTCGACTTTCAAGTAGATCTGATTCTGACTTTCACCACGTGTTTTGTAATGGCGGGTCAGACCATTACCCGCAGTACTGCGGTTATCAATGTTCCCCCCAACCGCCAGCCACTCGCCCAGTTGGCCTGAAATCACTGTGTCTGCATACTGAATATCGAATCCCTTGCCGGTGTTGCGGAGCTGTTTCATGTGGGGCGATATTTCAATCGTGACACGATCGCCATGCAGACGTGCGCGGGCATAGAAGCCGGTAGTGGCATCTTCGTATCGGGTGGTGGTGCGATCGTGTACTACACCGCCGGCAATGATGGTGCTGTACTCTTTTACAGGGATCGACTTGCCTGTTGCAATAAGCGCGGGGCGACCTTCCAGCACCATAATACGCTGAGTGGTTTCATTGTCATTACGGGTATGGGCCTGCTTCAGGTTGTACTGCGTGCGGCTGTCGCCATTAGGCTGTCCGACAATTACTTTGGCATTCTTTCCGACC
>JAKSCN010000123.1 GCA_022360595.1 Chromatiales bacterium | reverse complement strand
TTCTTTTTAATTGAAAGAGAAAAACTATTAGGTTTATTTGTTAATAATCGTAATACCAACCTAATTACTGTTGTGGTTGAGAATCCAATAAAAGCTCCAAAAATAATTAAAGCCCTGGAGTACCTGTAAACCTCAGGTAAAAGTGAATAGATCAGAGATTGAGAAAGTGAACCAAACTCAAAATGACCTGCTCTGGTATAATATCTATATCTCAATCCATCAGTATTGATATTATTCTCATTTATAGCATAGTTAATAGCCTCTTCCAATCCACCAATCTCATCTACAAGACCATTCGCTACAAAGGCCATCAATATCTGATGGACTTTGTCATCAACGGCCTGCGCCTGGGCGAACGGCGAGACCTGCTTAAACGCATTTTTGAAAATGCCGTCGCCGCCACCAAGCAGGATGTAGTGCTGATCATGGTCACCGCCACCGGCCTGATAAACGGACAGTTCATGCAAGTGACCGACAGCCGCAAGATCTACCACGGCGAGGTGAACGGTGAACAGTGGGGGGCGATCCAGATCACCACCTCGGCCGGTCTCTGCACCGTGCTCGATCTCTTCTTTGCCGGCAAAACACCTCAGCAGGGCTATGTACGCCAGGAGCAGATCGATCTGACCGACTTTATCGGCAACCGCTTTGCTCAGTGCTTCAAACCACACGGTGAGCACCAAAGGAGTTGAACTATGTATCAACAACTGTTTGAAAAACTCCATCTACCCATTCTGAAAGCCGGAGAGACCTTCCCATCCGTTGTGAGCAATGATCTCTCCCATCATGGTAAAGGTGAACTGCTGACGGTAAGCTCCCCCATCGATGGCTGCTCATTGGGGCAGTTTCAACTCCCTGATGAGAAGCAAGTCGAGGCAGCTATCGAACGCGCCAGCATAGCCTTTCAAGCCCTGCGCATGATCCCGGCCCCGCGCCGGGGTGAGTTCATCCGGCAACTGGGTAACGCCTTTCGTGCACACAAGCAGGAGCTGGCCGAACTGATCAGTATTGAGTGCGGCAAAATCCTTCAGGAGTCTCTGGGCGAAGTGCAGGAGGTGATCGACATCTGCGACTTAGCCGTCGGACAGTCACGTCAACTCTACGGCCGCACCATCAGCAGTGAGCGCCCGGAGCACCGTATGATGGAGCAGTGGCACCCACTTGGCCCGGTGGCCGTTATCACCGCCTTCAACTTCCCCATGGCGGTGTGGTCCTGGAATGCCACCCTTGCCATTATCTGCGGTGATACGCTGCTGTGGAAACCCTCAGAGAAGGCCCCCCTGTGTGCGATCGCCTGCCAACAGCTCATCAATCAGGTGCAGCGCAGCTTCTCCGATTTCCCTGATCACATCTCCCAGGTCATCATCGGTAAACAAGAGGTTGGTCAGCAACTCGCAACCAGCAGAGCTATCCCCCTGGTATCGGCCACCGGTTCTGTACCCATGGGACGCCATGTGGCCACCACCGTGGCCAGCCGGCTGGGGCGATCACTGCTCGAACTCGGCGGCAATAACGGCATGATCATCACCCCCTCTGCCGATCTGGATCTTGCCCTGCGCGCCATCGTCTTTGCCGCCGTCGGCACCTGCGGCCAGCGTTGCACCACCCTGCGCCGAATTATTGTGCATGAAGATATCATCGATGAGATGAGTGAACGGTTGATCAACAGCTACACTAGTCTGCCGATCGGTAATCCATTGGATGAACAGACCCTAATTGGCCCTTTGATCGACGAGCGGGCCTACAATCAGATGCAGCAGGCCCTGGACCGGGCCCAAACCGAGGGTGGTGAGCTGCTCTGTGGCGGCCCAAGAATCATTCTGAAAGGCACGCCCGAAGGGTATTACGTAGAACCGGCAATTATTAAAATCAACGCCAACGCCCCCATCATTATGGAGGAGACATTTGCCCCAATACTCTACATCATCCCCTACACCGACTTGGACCAGGCTATCGCCATCCACAACAACGTCCCTCAAGGCCTATCCTCCGCCATCTTCACCAACGACATCAGAGAAGCCGAGCAGTTCCTCTCTGTCCGAGGTTCCGACTGTGGACTGGCCAACGTCAACATCGGCACATCAGGGGCTGAAATCGGCGGCGCCTTTGGCGGCGAAAAAGATACCGGCGGTGGCCGGGAATCCGGCAGCGATGCCTGGAAGAGCTATATGCGTAGAAGCACCAACACCGTCAACTACGGATCAGCACTACCCCTGGCCCAGGGCATTAACTTCGGGGATTGAGTGCAGCTATAAAATATCGCAGTCAATGCTGACTCCCACACCTTAGCTGACTGCGCACTATCACGCAGCTCAATACCCCGCCAGTTCCAGGTAACCCCGTCCCGTGTGAGAACCGGAGACCACCACTGCCCCCTCCCAGTAACGCAGACGCTGTTTCCACTCCTGGTCTTCAATAAGGGGGACGACAGTCAACTCAAGTCCCTGGCTGGGCATTTTCAACTGCCACTTAATGGGATAGCGGCGTCCATCATCACTGTACCAATACTTCAGTGGAATCAACTCAATCTCTGCTGGTTCGATAGGTGCGTAGCGACCATCCGCTGCCACCAGAACACCTTTGCTATACGGGTCCATCTCGCCACTCTTCCCACGCAGTTGGTAGAACATAAGATCCCGGCCATCATCCAATTGCAGGGAAAACCAATCCCACCCCGCCTGGCTTTCATCCAGACTGGAGCTGCTCCACTCCCGGTCCAGCCAGGCGCTACCGCTCACCCGGGTCTTCCGCTCTCCAAGTGTAAGTTCACCTGTTGCAGCCAACCGAGTATAGGAGTAGTAGTGAGAAGCGTTGCCTGGAGTGGCGCTCTTGGGGCTGTAACCCTCCTCCCCCTGCAGCACCAGCGGTTTTGACTGCTCCAATCTCAGAGAGAGGGAGACAGCGCCCAAGGATGGGGCAGTCGCTACAGCCTCCAAGCGTAGGGGAAACAACCCATCCACCGTTTCCGATTTTATCGACCAGCCATCGATCCAGGCCTCGAAGGGGTTGAGCTGTACACCGCTAACACCAGCCCCCTGCCGACCGATACGCTCGAAACCGTAGTGTCTGTTGGTGAGCTGGTCGGTTACGGCAAAGTGCCCCACATAGAGTTGGGGACTCTTCCACCCTGGTGCCTCGCCCCGCGCCAGTGCATAGCGAAACAGGGTCAGTTGAAACCCGTATCGCCTGTTTTCGCTATCGCCCAAATTACCGCTGAAATACCACCACTCCAACCGGTAGTCTGGATGGGCGCCATGATCCTGGGGAAACTGGAACGGACGGGGGGCAATCACCCGCTTGAATTGGGATTGCTCGGTTCCCTGCAACAGCTCAATATAGTCCACCCGCGGCGCATCCTCTGCCCTGGCCCAGTTAGCCGGCACAAGCAATACCATCCCGAGTAGAAGAATCCCCCATGCAGCGATCTTTATATACATAATCACTCTGGTCTCAAGGCATTGACATTGGCCTGCCGGGTCAGCCGCCAAGTGGGATACAGGCTAGCGATCACCGCCACCAGTATCGCCAGCCCGAGGTTTTGAAAACTGAGCGACCACAGCGGCTCCAGCACCATGCTCCAACCAAAAGCGCGCAGATTGATCACATTGATCAGAACCCACCCCAAAGCAAACCCCAGCGGGATGGCCACTAAACCGACAAAGAGCCCCAGCAACACGGCCTGAAGTATCTGCTGGTTAAATATCTGGGCCCGGCTGAAGCCGATGGAGCGCAGCACGGCCAGCTCCCGCGCCTGTTCAAGCTGCAACACGATCAAAGCGCCAAAAAGACCTATCATCGCCACCAGCAGCGCCAACCAGCGCAGCACATCTGTAATGGCAAAGGTGCGGTCAAACATCTCCAAGCCGATCTGCAAGAAGCGTTTATTCGTGCCAATCTGCAGCGGAACCGGACTCTGCAACCCCTGTTGCAGCTCGGTGATCAACTCACCCTCCTCCTGCACTAAGGATGGATTTAGATAAAGCCCCACCGCCTCCACACCCGGCCGGTCAAAGTAGTTCAGATGATAACGCCGATGCAGTAGCAATCGACCGTGCTCACTCCCATAATCATAGTAGACGCCCGCTATCGGAAACGCCTGTTCACCACGATCTGTGGGCAGGTTGAGCAAATCACCCACGCTCACATTCAATTTGTTCGCCAGCGGTTCTGTGATAAGGATCTCCCCCTGGTCAAAGGCGCGCCAAATCGACTCATCACTACGCGGTGGCCACTGGGGCAGAAACCGGTAGCCCTGTTGGGCGGAAGGCGGCAATTCAACAGCAGAAAACTCGATCTTCTGCTCACCGTGCCAAAGAGTAAAATCAAGAAACAGGGAGATGCCCTGCAGATCCTCGCGCGCTTTCAACTGCTCAATGACCGAGGGAGGCACAAACTGCCCCTGGTGGATACCGGAGAGCTTGACGGGCCGCACGTAGATATCAGCGTTAACCCGCTCCTGCATCCACTGAATCACCGTGAGACGAAAACTCTCCACCATGGTGCCAATACCATTGGTGCTGGCGACCGCAATAAGTAGCGCCATGGCGGCAACACTGGTGCGACTGAGGTTACGACCGGTGGCCCGCAACGCCATGGACACAGGCAGTTTAAGACGAGCTTTGGCCAAACTATTGGTCAGCAGGGAAATCAGCGCCGGGGTAAACAACGCGGCAGACAACAACAGCGAGACAATGGTCACAAAGCCACCGATCACACCGCTCTCTTTAATCAGTGCCGTCACACCGCCAATCATCAACAGCAGCAGAGCAAACAGTGCGTAACCCTTTTTCATCCGGTAGAGCGACTGCTCTTGGGAAATACGCTGAAGCTGCTGCCCCGGCGAAGTGTTGGCCGCCCGATACGCCGGAGCCCACCCTGCAATCAGCGTCCCCCCTACCCCGACCAGAATCCCCTTGAACACCACCAGCGGCGTAATATGGAGTTGAGTCACCCGGGTGACATAGTAGAGATCATTGATGGTTTGAGTCGCCATTGTCAGCAACAGCTTAGCCAGATAGATCGCAAAGGGTATGCCCAGCAACAACCCGGCGACACCAAGTATCAGCGCCTCTGTCAACACAGCGCCATAGACCTGCGATTGATCCACCCCTAGCGCACGCATACGGCCAAACATCACCCCACGCTGAACAACAAAACCGTTCATGGTGTTGTAGATCAGAAAGACGCCCACCAGCAGAGCCAGCAGACCCAATGCCCTTAAATTCATGGCAAAAGCGTTGGTCAAAGAGAGCCGCTTCTGGAGTCCCTGCCCGGTTGTTTCGAGGCGCAGCTCGGGGGACAACAGCGCACTCAAACGATGAACAAAACGCTCCCGCTCTGCGGAATCCACCCTAAAATCAATACGATCAAAAAAGCCTGCTTCGGCCATATGCATCTGGGCATTGCCAACATCCATGATCACCAGATTGCTATACTCACGTTCATCAGCATCACCGAACAGTCCGATAATCTCCAGCGTAATAGCTTTTCCGTTGGACTCAATGGTTAAGTGCTCCCCCACCTTCACGCCTAACTGGCGGGCACTGTAGCGGGAAATCAACGCGGTATCGGACGCCAACATGAAGCGGCTGTTCAAGCTGTCACTTAGCAGTGTGGATGAGTCGGAGAACCGCTCAAATGCCATCTCGGCTACCGGATCGACAGCCAATACCTGAAGCGTGTGGTTGGGCTGCCCCTGGAGGTTAACGTAACGTTCAATGACCGGTGCTGCCTGAGCAGAGTGAAAATCAGACAAGAGTGTTCGGCGCAACCGGCGATAGAACCCTTCACTCACCCCACGGCTACCGCCCAAAATCTGATGAGTAGTACTACCGGTAACCTGCTGATAGGAGAGTTTGAAACTGTTATCGGCACTGGTGATAGTAAGATCGATCGCCACCACCACCGTCACACCCAGGGTAATACCGATCACTGCCAGAATGGTCTGTATCGGATGCTGCCAGAGATAGCGCCAATGACTTAATAACAGCAGCCTCTGCATATCAACTTACCTGGCTGAGCAAACCATCCTGCAAGTGATAGACACGATCCGCCTTGGCGGCCACCTCACTACTGTGTGTGACCACAATCAGGGACGCTGCATCCTCCCCCACGGACTCAAACAGAATATCCGCCACCTGATTACCCGTCTCATGGTCAAGATTACCTGTCGGCTCATCAGCCAACAGCAACTTTGGTCGATGCGCCATGGCGCGTAGAATCGCCACACGCTGTAACTCACCGCCGGAGAGCTGCTCCGGGAAGCGGTGCTGCTGCTCAGTCAACCCCAGCGCTTGCAATCGGGTAATCACCGCTTCACGTTCATCCTGCAAGCCAAGCAACTCCAACGGCAGCAAAATGTTCTCCAATACGGTGAGCGTGGGCAGCAGATTGAAGAACTGAAACACCATACCAATCTGCCTACGCCGCAAAAGCGTGCGCTCCTTGTCACTCATGCCCACCAGATCACGATTCGCCAACTGAACCGAACCGCTGTCGGGCAGATCAAGCCCCGCCATCAAATTCAATAACGTTGTCTTGCCACAACCACTGCGCCCAACAATGGCGATACTCTCCCCCGCATTCACCTCAAGATCAATACCCCCGAGGATCTGGTGACGTTGCGCGGCTTCACGGTAACTTTTAAACACCCTGTCGATCTTCAGCATAGTTGTACCGTGGAGAGCTTGTACAGCGTCAGTCTAATGGTAAGGGCAACTTTTCCTTTACCTATTTTGAGATGACAAAAACAGACAATATTCACTGGAAAGAACCTTTGAGCAATTCGTGAACAAAATGATCGAGGTCTCTTAAATATAGCTGTTCACACAAAGGGACAAGCCTAAAGCCTGCCCCACAAGTAAGTACGGTGACAGAGCCTACTAGCGACTCACAATAATATCACTCCCATAACCGCCGTGGGCCATTGGCAGTACCAGGCAGATCATATCCCCCTGCCCCTCTTTGTCCATGGTAAGCAGTACGTGGCGCTGTTCCGCGTAATCCTCTGTCTCACGCAGTGCTTCGACACTCATGTTCGAGAGCTCCACCTGCTCCTTCAGAAGCTCTTCGTCAATAAGCAGATTGGGGCAATTGCGCTTCGCGTAATCCACCGAAGCCATCGTACTCGCTATTTGTGCTTGAATGATCTCTTCATCGGTCACCTCGGCAGCAACCGTAGTAACGATACCCGTCAGCAGCAGAGAAAGCAGTAATTTTGGATTCATAGGGTGGATCTCCTGTACATTTAGGGCCTGTTAACACGAATTTGATCGCGACAGGCCACCGTGGAAAAGCCTGGCAGGTTGCCATACCCACTCCAACCGTGCAATGGCTTAGGAAACCCCTGATTAATTCGTGAGCGAATGCTCTGAGTCCAAAATCCACGATGTTTTATTCAACAGTAATCCCAAACCGACTCATCAAGGTCATATAATCACCAACGCCCCAGTGCATGAACAAATGCGAGCTATTTTTTCACTGTAATCGGTTTACCTTGAACGCCTGCGTAAAACACAACTATTTCCGCCATCTCGGGCCCCGGATTGATTCCCCTGTGGATCTTGCCCACCACCTCCACAATGGTATCCCCCGCCTTAAGCTCCAATTTTTCACCGCTCTCGGTTATGACGATCAACCGTCCTTTAGTCATCACTCCGGCATTAATCACCGGATGAGTATGCCATGCCAGTTCCACATTGGGTTGCACCGTTATTTTCAATATCGTTATCTCCGGCTGACCATCGGAATATGCAGGCAGGGTAGAACCGTTCCAACTTGTCGAGGTTTTGGCAAGCTGCTCCACTTTTACCGGGTTGGCGTCCAGCGCCCATACTGAACCGGCAAAGAGACTCAAACACGCGTACTTAACTAAAAACTTCATCCCTTACACTCCTTGATTACACACAAATATGGAACACCCTAGGTTTTTATTTTTTCGACTAAGACCTAGGGCCTGTTAACACTAATTTGATTGCCACTGTTGAGCCTAAAAAAGCACCAATCAAGGCACGAGGAGTGCAGTTTGGTTCCTCCAAATAAGCGACGAGTAACGCCGAGTGGTGCTTTTTTAGGCTCAAC
>JAKSCN010000219.1 GCA_022360595.1 Chromatiales bacterium | reverse complement strand
TCTGGCAGTCTCCAAGGCTTTGTCCATCAGTTCATCAGCGGGATAGACGTGGTTGACCAATCCCCAAGAGAGTGCTTCATCCGCTTTGATCTGACGACCTGTCACCAGTAGCTCCATCGCTTTGGCGCGGCCAATCAGGCGCGGCAGGCGTTGGCTGCCACCAAAGCCGGGGGTGACGCCCAGGTTAACTTCAGGTTGACCAAATACCGCTTTGTCAGAGGCGATGATCCAGTCGCAGCTCATGGCCAGTTCGCAACCGCCACCCAGACAGAAGCCGTTGACCACGGCGATGACCGGAATCTGCAGGGTCTCCAGGCGGCGAAAGGCGCGCATGCCGCGTTGGGAGAAGGTGCGCCCCTCCAAGCCTGTTTTGCTCTGCATCTCGGAGATGTCAGCACCTGCGACAAATGCTTTACTACCTGCGCCAGTCACCAGCAGCACACGGGCGTCGGGTGTGTTGGCGATCTCTTCACCAGCAGCGTAGATTTCATCCAGTGTGTCACTATTCAGTGCATTGAAAGCGCGAGGACGATTGACTGTCAGCTTGTAGATGCCGTCTTCAACCTTTTCCAGAAGAACATTTTCGTAAGACATAATGTTTGCCTTTTTATCTAGCGCTGCACATTAATGCAGCGCTATGCAAAGTTGAATCAGTAGTCGTAGAAACCTTTGCCGCTCTTACGGCCGAGGTAGCCGGCATCCACCATACGGCGCAGCAACGGGCAGGGGCGGTATTTGGTGTCACCCAGTCCTTCATGCAGTACTTCCATGATTGAGAGGCAGGTATCAAGGCCGATCAGATCAGCCAGTGCCAAGGGGCCCATGGGGTGGTTCATACCGAGCTTCATCACTTCGTCGATCGCCTCAACGGTGGCGACGCCTTCGTAGTGGGCGTAGATCGCTTCGTTGATCATTGGCAACAGGATGCGGTTGGAGACGAAACCGGGTGAGTCGTTTACCTCAACCGGCACTTTACCAATCTGCTTGGAGAGATCATCGATCAGCTGATAGACCTCGTCGCTGGTCTGCAGGGCACGGATCACTTCAACCAATTTCATCAGGGGGACCGGATTCATGAAGTGCATGCCGATCACCTTCTCAGGGCGGCTGGTGACACGGGCGATACGGGTCAGTGAGATCGAGGAGGTGTTGGTTGCCAGCACCGTTTCAGGTTTACAGATACGATCCAGGTCTCTAAACACCTGATCTTTGATATCGATATTTTCACTGGCCGCTTCAACTACCAGATCGACATCGGCAAGTTCTTCCAGAGTGGTGACACCGCGGATGTTGGCCAGGGTGTTGACCTTGTCGTCGGCACTGATCTTCTCTTTGCTGAGCAGGCGGTCCAGGCTCTTTTCGATAGTGGCCATACCACGGCTCAGGGCATCTTCGGTGATGTCGTGCAGCACTACCTGAAAGTCGGAGGCCGCGAAGACTTGAGCAATACCGTTACCCATAGTACCGGCGCCAACTACACCTACTGATTTAACTTGCATAGAAACCTCATACGTAAAATTGGTTTGACTTCTAATAGGGAGAAGAGGGTGCAGAGTTAAATGCTCTGCACCCCACTAAACTACATGTTGCGACGATACTGACCGCCCACCTCAAACAGGGCGTCAGAGATCTGTCCCAGTGAGCAGTAGCGTACGGCTTCTACCAACTCAGCGAAGATGTTTTCGTTATTGATTGCCGCCTGTTTTACACGCTCCAGGTATTTGGCCGACTGGTCCGCGTTGCGGGACTGGAAGTCGCGCAGACGGGTAATTTGGCTATCCTTCTCCTCATCGGTGGAGCGGGCCAGTTCGATGGTGAACTCCTCTTTGCCTTTGGGATTGAGGAAGGTGTTCACACCGATAATGGGCAGGCTGCCATCGTGCTTTTTATGTTCGTAGTACATCGACTCATCCTGAATCTTGCCACGCTGGTAGCCTGTCTCCATTGCGCCCAGCACACCACCGCGTTCGGAGATACGTTCGAACTCGCTCAGTACCGCCTCTTCAACCAGATCGGTCAGCTCTTCGATAATGAAGGCGCCCTGGTTGGGGTTCTCGTTCAGCGCCAGGCCCCATTCATTGTTGATGATGAGTTGGATTGCCAGGGCGCGGCGTACCGACTCTTCGGTGGGGGTGGTGATCGCCTCGTCGTAGGCGTTGGTGTGCAGACTGTTGCAGTTGTCGTACACGGCGATCAGCGCCTGCAGCGTGGTACGGATGTCATTGAAATCCATCTCCTGGGCGTGCAGTGAACGGCCCGAGGTCTGGATGTGGTATTTCAGCTTCTGTGAACGCTCGTTAGCGCCGTATTTGAAGCGCATGGCGGTGGACCAGATACGGCGTGCCACACGACCCATGACGGTGTATTCGGGGTCCATGCCGTTACTGAAGAAGTAGGAGAGGTTGGGCGCAAAATCATCGATGTGCATACCACGCGCCAGATAGGTCTCCACATAAGTGAAACCGTTGGAGAGGGTAAATGCCAGCTGAGAGATGGGGTTCGCTCCCGCTTCGGCGATGTGGTAACCGGAGATCGATACCGAGTAGAAATTACGCACCTGATTCTGAACGAAGTACTCCTGGATGTCCGCCATCATCTTGAGCGCGAACTCGGTGGAGAAGATACAGGTGTTCTGGCCCTGGTCCTCTTTCAGAATATCCGCCTGCACGGTGCCACGAACATTCATCAGTGCCCAGGTGCGGATTTTTTCGATCTCCTCATCGGTGGGCTGGCGACCATTATCCTGTTCGAACTTAGCGATCTGCTGCTCGATGGCGGTATTGAGGAACATCGCCAGAATGGTCGGCGCCGGGCCGTTGATGGTCATCGAGACCGACGTTGTCGGATTACAGAGGTCGAAGCTGTCATACAGCACCTTCATGTCATCCAAGGTTGCGATGGAGACCCCCGAGTTGCCCACCTTGCCGTAGATGTCGGGGCGCTCGTCAGGGTCGCAGCCGTACAGAGTGACCGAGTCGAAAGCGGTAGAAAGTCTTTTCGCATCAGAGTGTTCGGATAACTTTTTAAAGCGACTGTTGGTGCGAAATGCATCCCCTTCACCGGCAAACATGCGGGTCGGGTCTTCACCTTCGCGCTTGAAGGCGAACACGCCGGCGGTGTAGGGGAAGGTGCCGGGTACATTCTCCAACAGCATCCACTTCAGCAGCTCGCCATGATCTTTATATTTCGGCAACACCACTTTGGAGACTTTGGTGCCGGACAGTGTGGTGCGCACCAGTTGGGTGCGGATCTCACGGTCGCGGATCTTCACCACATACTCATCACCGGCGTAGCTCTCCTGCACTTTGGGCCAGATCTCCAGCAGCTTCTTGGCGCGGGGATCAAGGGCCTCATCACGTTTGGCGATCAGCTTATCCAGCTCGGTCAGCCCCTCAGCCGCATCGCCCAGCATCCGCCTGGTCTCCATGAGCTGCTGGCGCTCACGGGCGATGTCAGCCTGCTCATTAGCAGTCTTCTTATAGTCGCGCACAGTTTCGGCGATCTCGGCTAGATAGCGGGCTCGCTGGGGTGGCACAATCACGGTTTTGCCCGAGGATTTACGCACGTCGCTACGTGGTAGCAGGTCCTCTTCGGTCTCCATACCCAGGCCGTTTAGCTTGTCGAGAATGGCGTGGTAGAGGGCGGTGACACCATCGTCGTTGAAGCGTGAGGCGGTTGTACCGAATACCGGCATCTCTTCAACGGGGGTCGAGAAGGCTTCGCGGTTGCGCTGCACCTGTTTACAGACATCGCGGTAGGCGTCTTCAGCACCTTTGCGATCAAACTTGTTGATGGCGACAAAGTCGGCGAAGTCGAGCATGTCGATCTTTTCCAGCTGGCTCTGGGCGCCGAATTCCGGAGTCATTACATAGAGTGAGCTGTCGACCAGCGGCACGATACCGGCGTCACCCTGGCCGATACCGGGGGTTTCGACAACGATAAAATCGAAGCCGGAGACCTTACAGGCTGCCACAACGTCGGCCACGTAATCGGGTACTTCACCGCTGGCATCACGAGTCGCGATGGAGCGGAAGTAGACGTTCGGGTGCTCTATCGCATTCATGCGAATACGGTCGCCGAGCAGAGCACCGCCGGTTTTGCGGCGGGTCGGGTCAACCGCCACGATGGCGATCTGCAGATTATCCTGCTGACCCAGGCGGAAGCGGCGGATCAGCTCGTCGGTGAGAGAGGATTTGCCAGAGCCACCGGTGCCGGTAATACCGAGAATCGGGATGTTGTTGGCTGTCCCGGCTTCGCTGAGAATCTGCTGCTTCAGCTCAGGATTCAGGCTGCCGTTTTCCAGAGCGCTGATCACGCGGGAGAGAGTGCGGCGATTACCGGATTTCAACTCATCCAACTTAGTGGTGGCTTGCTCGGCAGGGTCGAAGTCGCTGCGGTTGAGGGCGTCCTGAATCATCCCCAGCAGGCCCATGGTCTGACCATCTTCTGGGGAGTAGATGCGGGTGACGCCGTACTCCTCCAGCTCTTTGATCTCTTCGGGAACGATTACGCCACCACCACCGGCGAATACCCGGATGTCGGCACCGTCGTTCTCCTTCAGCATATCCACCATGTACTTCAGGTATTCGACATGACCGCCCTGATAGGAGCTGATGGCGATGCCCTGGACATCCTCCTGCAGAGCCGCGTTGACAATCTCCGCCACGGAACGGTTGTGGCCCAGGTGAATCACCTCGGCACCGGATGATTGCAGAATGCGACGCATGATGTTGATAGAGGCGTCATGACCATCAAACAGGCTGGCGGCAGTCACAAAACGGATTTTGTTGGTCAACTGATTGCTCTCAGCCCCAGTGGCGGGCTGGCGTTTAGCTGCTTCTGACATGTTATCTCCAGTGGTGGAATGGTCGCTCGGTTCAGCGTGGCGGACCTAGTAATTATTAACAATTAAGCTATATTACGTTAACGTTAACGTCAATAGCGCCATAACGCCACTCTCAATATGGGTTTATGGGAGTACGGGTTTATGGCCATTTTTGCCCAATCTGCTGCTGTCAATTATAGAAATGGAACTCATGGTTACTGCAGGAGAGCGGAGAGCAGGATAGAATGGCGCGCCTGTTTGGGCGGAAAAGAGTGCATTTGACCTCAAAATCCTGCTTAATTGAAGAAAATATTAGTATATTAGTCTCGGTTTTCCGCTGCGAGCCTCTCAACGGCTGGAAAACAAAAATGGGGAGTATGTCCTGCCGAAAGGTTAGGGGCAGGGATAGTATGAAAGTAGATAGAACAGAACAAACTGACGAAGCGGGTGCCGATGTGCCTAAAGTAACCATGAAATCCGAAATCTACTCGATCTCAGAGCTGGCCAATGAGTTCGATGTAACCTCGCGTGCTATCCGGTTTTATGAAGACCAGGGACTGCTCAATCCCAGTCGCAAAGGGCGCAAGCGCATCTATCAGGAGCGCGACCGGGTACGCCTGAAGCTGATTCTGCGCGGTAAACGCCTCGGTTTCTCGCTGGCCGATATCAAAGAGATTTTCGACCTCTACGACTCAGCCCCGGGCGAAGAGGGCCAGCTCAACTATTTGATCGATATTATTCAGACCCGGCGCGCCCAGCTTGAACAGCAGCGTCAGGATATCGATGTAGTGCTGGATGAGATGCGTTGGGTCGAAAAACGCGCCAAGAAGGCGTTGCGGGATCTGCAGGAAGGTAAAGAGTAGCGATAGCTCTTCGCGTAAAGACCTCCAAAGTTGGATCAAATGTGCGCTGTTGCCAACCGGGACTGAAATAAATATAAGAGACACTTCTCTTTTTTCTTGGGAAGCTTTGATCAACGCATGCTGGAAGATCAAACTATTACGCTGTTCTCTGCGGTCCTTCTTTTGGGAGCTGTGCAAGGCGCCTTTTTGATCTTTCTGGTGTTGGGCCTGCGGCGGGGTAATCGGCCCGCTAATCTGTTTCTTGCATCTCTTCTACTGCTGTTTGTTGTCGATCTGTTGGATGAGTTCAGTCTCACGACAGGCTACTATCTCAATTTTCCACTGCTTGTTGCAGTGAACCTCGCCTTGGACTTCCTGCTTGGCCCCGCTATCTATCTCTATACACGGGCGATGACCCGGCAAGAGGCAAGCAGTCGCAAGGATAGGCTATGGCCCCACTTTATTCCTTTTGGTATAGCGCTGATTATCGCCCTGACTCTGGTCTTCCAATTCACACCGGATGAGTTCAGACAACACATTTATGCCGAGGAGGGGCCTCTCGGTCTGGATCTGGCCAGTGCATTGATGACTATTGGGGGATTGATCTCCATCGGATACTACCTGATCGCCTCGCTGCGCCTGCTTGTTCAGCATCGCCGTTTGATCCAGAACCGGTTCTCTTATCTTGAACGCATCAGCCTGAGCTGGTTGAGAAATCTGCTTTTGGTACTGGCATCTCTTTACTTCGTGTACCTGTCGGCTATCGGCATCGATCTCTGGCTGGATAGAACTGATCAGTGGGAGGATCGGCTGCTCTATGTTGCCATTGTTGGTGCTATCTACCTTATCGGTATATTCGGCATACGGCAGCCGACAGTTTTTCGTTATCGTGGGCAGTCTAAAAATGGAACTGATGTAGCACGGCAAGATGAAGTGCTGCGGTTAGTTGAATCCGATGAAAGCGCTGACATTGAGGAGGAGAAATATCGCAAGTCAGCGCTCTCCTATACCCAGAGTGTTGATCTATTGGTAGAGATTGAGCGCTACATGGTTGAGGAGAGGCCCTATCTGGATAATCAGCTTTCACTCCCTGAACTGGCATCTCAACTCTCCCTGTCGCCAAACTGGCTCTCCCAGGCGATTAATGAAGTAAAAAAGGTCAACTTCTTTGATTTCGTCAATGCCTATCGGGTGGAAGAGGCGCAGCGGCTGTTGGCTCAAGCGGGCGAGGCAAAGGTCAATATTCTGGATATTGCGATGGCGTCGGGTTTCAACTCGAAGAGCGCCTTTTACACCGCCTTTAAAAAATTCACCGGGCTTACGCCAAGTCAGTTTCGACGTTCACTTGAGCAGTCTCACGGTCAATGATTGAGATTGCCCCGTTTGCCGGGTGATCTCCAAAGTAAATCTATAACTATCTGTTTTTGAAGTATTTAAAAACTGTCCGTTCTTATAGGGACGGACGAACTTCCCCTGGAAAGCGGTCATTATTTCTCACGCAGATGATGTGTTGATGCTCCTGCATCGTGTTCTTCGTAGCACAGAGACCGTCAGCACAATTTACTAATAGTCAGAGAAATACGGTACGCGATCATGAAAAAACAGCTAGCACTCCTATTGGCCCTAGGCCTTATGTTACCTCTCTTCAATGCACATGCGGTGCATAACTTGGAGAGTCCCCAGACAGGCTCGATCAAAAGCGGTATTGGTGTTGTCAGAGGATGGCTGTGCGATGCCGACGAGGTGGCTATCCGCTTCGATGATATGGAGATGACAACCATTTTATACGGCAATGTGCGCCGTGATACCGAATCCATCTGTGATGATAGAAATAACGGTTTTGAGCTGTTGGTGAACTGGAGCAATCTTGGTCCGGGGCAGCACCGTATGCGGCTCTATGCGGATGGTGAAGAGATCGACAGCAGCACTT
>JAKSCN010000078.1 GCA_022360595.1 Chromatiales bacterium | reverse complement strand
TGGGGTAAAGAGCAGCAAACAGCCTTTGAGGAACTGAAGCGTCTAATCACCCAGGCAGGATAGAGCCGAAATTACCGGCCTGGAGCTTGAAGCACGCACCACCCTAATGGGTTGGGATAGTCAGGTCACCATCAATCTGCTGAACCCGGAAGATGAGCGTACCGGCAACACCTTGGCAAAACGGGCTAAACGTTCAGCCAGGGTGGATCTGGATCGCGATTTCGGCAAGTGGACATTGGGCGGCACGCTGGTGGCTGAAGGTCATCGTTGGAACGACCCGGGCAACACCATTAAGCTAGGTGGTTACGCTACCGTTGGACTGCGCGCCAGTTATCGTCTGAACAAGGAGTGGCAACTGCGTGGTACCGTCAATAACCTTTTTGATCGCGATTATGAGACCTCTGACGGCTTTGCCCTGCCCGGCAGCGAGCTGTTTATCTCACTCGCCTATCAACCGCAATAGATGACACCATGAGTCAGGAACAGGGCCAGCAACATAGACTCCCGCAACGCCTGTTGCTGGCCCTGCTCGGCTCCGGTTTACTCCATGCAGGACTGTTCGCTGCATGGCAGCCCCAGCCGGAAGCCCCCATACACCTGGCCGCCAATCAACCGCGGGCGATCAATCTTACCTTGGTTACCAAGCAGCCTGAGCAGAGACCGGTTACCGAACAGGTACAACCACCTGCCAAGCCACCTTCTGAAAATGAAAAAGAAGAGGCTAAGCCCGCCGAACCTACAACGGAGCAAACCGTAGAAATTGCAGAAGAGAGCAATCCAACAGCAACAGCTAAAAAGTTCGTTGACCCACAGCCGAGTAAACCTCAGGTCGTTCAAGTCAAAGAGCCATCTAAGAAGAGCAAAACAAAACCCAAGGTAGCCAACCAAAAGCCTCTGCCCCCAAAGCGTGCTGAGCCTCAAAAGAACAATAAAAAAGCAGAGCGCGTCGCTAAAAAAACACCTTCATCTAAACCCAGCGCCGAAGCCAAAACTAAAACAAGCCAGGTAGAGAAGCAGGTCGCCGAAACAACACCCAAAAACAGGCCTGAACCCATAGCTACCAGCTTGCCTTCAACAAAGCCTGCTACAAAAACAGCCACTACTGCACCTCTGCCTGAGAAGAGAGCAATCGAGCCCCAAACCGATAAGCTGATCACCCTCTGGCTGGAACAGCAGCTGCGACACCATTTCCGCTACCCGCGCCTGGCACAACGTCGGGGGCTGCAGGGAACGGTAACACTGCAGTTCACTGTGCAACGCGACGGCCTGATCGATGAAATTGTTGTGCTAACCAGCTCGGGGCATGGCATCCTCGATCGAAATGCCCGTAAAACTCTGGAGCAGATTGGCCGTGTCACTGTCCAACAGGCACAAGCAATCGATCGCGCCTTGGAGCTAAAACTGCCTATCACCTATCGCCTGGAAAAAAGTTAAACCCAGGCAAAAGCCGACTATGAGTGAAAAAACCGTGCAAGATAAAAACGACAGACACCAGGCCAGAATGGCGCGTAAAAAAGCGATAGTGGATGAGAAGATCCGCAGCGCCCAGCAGGAGCGCGGTATCGTACTGGTCAACACCGGCAACGGTAAAGGCAAAAGCAGTGCCGCGTTTGGTGTACTGGCCCGTGCGCTTGGACACGACATGAAAGCGGGTGTCATCCAGTTTATTAAAGGCTCAGGTACAACCGGAGAAGAGCGTTTCTTCAGCGCCCATCCCAACGTGGATTATCACGTCATGGGCGACGGCTTTACCTGGGAGACCCAGAACAGAGAGCAGGATATCGCCAGTGCGACTAAAGCCTGGCAAAAGGCACTGCAAATGCTGCAGAATCCCGAACTGGGACTGGTCATTTTTGATGAACTCAACATCGTCCTGAAAGAGCGCTATCTGACCGTAGAGACAGTCATTGAAGGACTCTCAAACAGACCGCCCATGCAGCACGTGATCATCACCGGTCGTGGTGCGCCAGCCGAACTGATCGACTTCGCCGACACAGTCACCGAAATGGGACTGCAGAAACACGCCTTTCAATCCGGCATCAAGGCCCAGCCCGGGGTGGAGTTCTAAGTGTCTGGTCTCCGGTCAGCTTGGCGACAAGCCATTTTGGGACTACTCACCTTTTGTGTTGTGACTGGTGCTCATGCGGCTCCACCGCAGCGGGTGGCATCGGCCAATCTCTGCACCGATCAGCTGCTGTTGATGCTTGCGGCCCCAGAGCAGATCGCCTCCATCTCCCATCTTGCCCTGGATCGCGAAGGCTCGTACATGGCCGAGCAGGCTAAAGGCTATCCCATTAACTACGGCACCACCGAAGAGCTGATCGCCCTGGAACCTGATCTGATCCTGGTAAGCCAATTCAATCGCCAGAAAAACACAGAAATACTGCGGCACCTCGGCTACCGGGTAGAGGCCTTCGCCACCACCGAGAGCATCGCCGGTATCCGCAGCAATATTCGTCAGATGGCCAAGCTGCTGGAACGGGAACCGGAAGGCGAGGCGCTAATCGCCGATATGGACCGGCGCATTGCGGAGATAACCAACGATATTCAGGGTGAGCCTTTACCTGCCCTCTTCTATCAACCAAGAGGCTACACCAGCGGACTAAAAACACTTCATGACGAAGCGCTGAAACTGACCGGCTGGCGTAATATATCCGCCGAGTACGGTGTCATCGGTTATGGCGCCATTGATCTGGAGACCGTCCTCCAGGCGAAACCGGTACAACTATTCACCTCGGCCTATGCACCGGGAACCACCTCCCTGGCACAACAACAGATCAACCACCCAGCGCTAAAAAAGGTGACCAAAGGAAAGACGCTTATTAACATCGAATACCGCTACTGGATCTGCGGCGGCCCAATGATTGTCGAGGCCATTGAGAAGCTGGCGAAGGTGCGGAGACAATAGCAGCATGACCCAGAAGTTAGACACAGCCAGCCGCATAGAGATGCCGCAAGGCAAACTGATTGCACTATTAAGCCTGTTGCTGACCGGACTGATAGTGACATCACTATTTATCGGCAGTAACCCCATCCCGGTACTCAAAGCGATTAGCGACAGCCTGCAGAATAACCAGTCGGTGATCGCCATTATCCTCACCGAGGTGCGTCTTCCAAGAGCTTTGATTGCGGCTCTGGCTGGCGCGACGCTCGGCATGTGCGGCGCCATCATGCAGGGATTACTGCGCAACCCCCTGGCCAGCCCCGGCTTGGTGGGTAGCTCCAGCGGTGCGGCACTGGGCGCGGTCTTTGTTCTCTACTTTGGGTTCAGCAGCCTGTTCTGGCCGGCACTGCCTCTGGGGGGGATGCTCGGTTCGCTGCTGGCGCTGTTACTGGTCTATCTGTTGGCAGGCCGAGACGCCTCTATCGTCACCCTGATCCTGGCCGGAGTGGCTATCAACTCCCTCGCCCTGGCGATGATCTCTCTGCTGCTCAATCTGGCCCCCAGTCCCTATGCCGTTCGTGAAATCGTCCTCTGGATGCTCGGCTCAGTGGCCAACCACAGCCTTGATCACCTCTGGATCATGCTCCCAGGCACTCTGCTCGGCTGGCTACTGGTGCTCGGCTCCACCCGCTCTCTGGACGCCCTCACCCTAGGCGAAGAGACCGCTTACTCCATGGGCATCAATGTTGAACGGCTGCGCTGGCGGCTGTTTCTGGCTGTTGCCCTGGCTGTCGGTTCAGCCGTATCGATCACCGGCGCCATCGGTTTCGTCGGGCTCGTGGTGCCCCATCTACTGCGACCACTTGTCGGTTATATGCCGGGACGGCTGATCTCCGTCAGCGCACTGGGCGGCGCGGTGATGCTGCTGACCGCCGATATTGCAGTACGCCTATTTCCGGCCGGCACCGAGATAAAAGTGGGCGTACTCACCTCACTGGTTGGCGCCCCCTTCTTCCTCTATCTCATCCTGAAGACCAGGAGGACCCAGCTATGAGCCTGCTCCAAGGAAACGGCATCAGTTTGGCGTTGGATGGGCGCGCCATTCTCGACCAAGTGGATATCACCCTTCAACCGGGTGAAATGCTGGGGTTGATCGGTCCCAACGGTGCCGGTAAATCGACGCTGCTGAAGATTCTCATCGGCCTGCTGAGCGCCAGTGCTGGTGAAGTGCGACTGGATAACCAGCCACTCAACAGCATCCCGCCGAATCAACGTGGCCGCCAGATCGCCTACCTCGCTCAGGAGGCCGCCGCCCACTGGCCCATTCAGGTGGAGCGCCTGGTGCAGCTTGGCCGCACACCACACCTGAGTAGTTGGCAGCGCTTGAGCGGTACCGATCAGCAGATTGTTGAGCAGGCGATGATCAATACCGATGTTAACTCCCTGCGCGACCGGGTCTTCACCACCCTCTCCGGTGGCGAGCGTATGCGCGTACTGCTGGCCCGTGCACTGGCGGTAGAGCCCACAATCCTGCTCGCCGATGAGCCGGTCGCGGCCCTCGACCCCGCCCATCAACTGGAGGTGATGGCCCTGTTCGCCAACCACTGCCAGGCTGGCGGCTCAACCATTGTGGTGCTGCACGACCTGAGTCTCGCCGCCCACTTCTGTGACCGTCTGATCCTGCTGAACAAAGGGCAAAAGGTGGCCGATGACACTCCTGAAGCTGTCCTCAGTGAAGAGAACCTGCGCCAGGTCTACAACATCGCCCTACGAACACCTGAAGATAGCGGCTCACCGCTGCATCTCCCCTGGATACGTGTTGACCAATGAGTAGTAACCCCTCAAGCCAGACCCTGATGATTCAGGGCACCACCTCCGATGCCGGTAAAAGCACGCTGGTCGCGGCCCTATGTCGTGTCTACAGACAGCGGGGACTCTCAGTCGCACCGTTCAAACCCCAAAACATGGCACTCAACAGCGCAGTAACACCGGAAGGTGGCGAGATCGGCCGAGCCCAGGCGGTGCAGGCCCAGGCAGCCGGACTGGAGCCCCATGTGGACATGAACCCGGTACTGCTCAAGCCCAACACCGACAGCGGCTGTCAGGTGATTGTGCACGGCAAAGCAGCGGCCAATAACCTGGAGGCCTGGGGCTATCACAACTACAAACCGACGGTGCTCCCCGCCGTGCTGGAGAGCCACCAGCGGCTCAGCCGACGCTACCCGTATATTCTGGTGGAGGGGGCCGGCAGCCCGGCAGAGATCAACCTGCGCGACAACGACATCGCCAACATGGGCTTTGCCGAAGC
>JAKSCN010000217.1 GCA_022360595.1 Chromatiales bacterium | reverse complement strand
TGAGAAAATTGCCAGAGGGCTGGATGTTGCTGTCTACTTCGCTCATCCGTATGCCTCATGGGAGTGAGGTACCAACAAAAATACGAGCTGGCTCATTCGGCAGTATTTTCCCAAGGGAACTGACTTTAACAAAGTCACGGACGATAAGATACAAGCGGTAATGGATCGGCTCAACAATCGTCCCAGAAAGACAAGAGGCTGCCACTATCCGATGCGTGACTTTAGATAATAAGCTGAAGGGGGATAGCTTGCTGATGTTTTGCGCGCTTTTCCTGAAGACGCTGGCGCCGATGCCGGTCGGCGGCTGACCCCGGTAGTTGTTCACAGTACCACCAGGCCGCCTGCAGATCTTTACTGATGTGTTCGTGGTACTTCGCTAACCGCTCAATAGACTCCACACAACCTTGCTTAGCCAGTTTTTCCCATATTGCTACGGCATCACTCCAGTTGTCTGACCGGCGCAGCAGATGCGCCAGCAGCCGTTGGCTCTCATCAGACAGCTTATCCCGGTGAGACTGTAGCAGAGCGAGCGCCTGGGTTTCATCCACATCAGCCAGCCAGCGTGCAAGCCCATGAATATCAGCCTTGTATTGCATTGGGGTGGCAACGGCCTTAGCGAGTGTCGCGTGAGCCAATGCCAAAGAGAGGATATCTTGCCGGTTATGTTCGATAACCTTGATCAGTGGTTGTGCGTTGCCGTCCCGAAGATAACGGAACCAGGCCTCTGGCGCTTCGGAACCAGGAAGATCATCTTGTCGATAGAGACCCAGCAGTTGCTGCTCCAGCGTGGTCAGGCGGCAGTCATTCCAGCGGGTTGCGAATAGCCGCCTGACCGGATGGAGCAGATCAAGATGTTCATGATCGGCCAATGAGGATTGCATGGCGTGCATGCGAAAGCGGGTTATCAACAGCGGCAGATCATAGCTCTTGCCGTTGTAGCTGATCAACCTATGCCCGGGGGGAACGGCCTGTTCAACCGCCGACAGCATTTCAGATTCCAGGGCAAAACGGGTGATGAGAAATTGAGTCAGTTTAAGGTGCTGCCCTTGAATATGCGCCATGCCGACGAGAAAGGCGAGGGTGCCACTGCCGCCCGCCAGCCCGGTAGTCTCGGTGTCTATATACACACCTGGGGTTGCTCTCTTGTCACCAGGGAGCAGAGGGATCTCATTCAGAATATTCCAGTTGGTTTGGCCAATTTGACCCTGCAGCGGCAGAGTCTCCGTTATTCGGATGAGGCCGTCTGCAAGCAAGTCACCGTTAACGGTTTTAGCCAACGCCTCAACCGACAGTTGCGGGTGTGTAATGGTAGTGGATTTGCCCTGCAGACGTTCAGGCCGCAACTGTTGCAGGCGGCTTTTCAGCGGTGATGCGCCCTGGAGTGCTGGCTGTGACGTTGATGCTGATGGTGCTGCGGGGGCCGGGGCGCCTGCTTGTGTCTGCAACCGGGCGAGGCGTGACTTAAGTGTCATGGCTAGCCAGCAGCGACAGCACGGTTAACGCTGCCTGTTTTGGTGAATAGCCGCGCGTCTCATCGCTGCTGAGGATGGGACCAATACAACTGGGGCAGCCGTGTTCGCATTCGCAGGCGTTCACCAACTCGGCACTCTGCGTGACGATGAGCTGCTTTTTGGCGTATAAGGGCTCCGAGATTCCGATACCTCCCGGGTAGTTGTCGTAGAGAAACAGGGTGGGGGAGAACTGGGGCAGAGCAGATGGATCAAGCGCCTGATCATTTTGATCACGTAATGCGCCACGCCCATGACTGCCGACAGTTGCAAACCACTTGGCATCGCCATCCCCCACGGCGCGGCCGATATCCTGAAGCTCTGAGAGCATCTGCATGGTGGCCACATGATGCATGGCGTAGCTAGCGCCCAGAAAGCCGTCGAGGGCCTGTTGGCGTGATGTGAACCGCTCATCCAGCCTGTTGGGTTCGATCTGCCACCAGACCGCCGTGGTGTGGATCTCCTGATCGGGCAGGTTGATTTTGCCAAAGCCCACATTTTCATGGGTGTAGTAGCGGATCTTTTTATAGCCGGTGATGCGTCGCACCAGATGCACTTCACCGTGTGCGACAGCGGCTGTCTTGTCCGGTGTTTTGGTAAAAGGCTCAAGAATTTTCAGGCGGGTATAGTCGATGGCGTCGGTATAGTAGTCGGCGCGGGTGCGGGTCACAAAGGCTTTGCGTCCGTCCCAATCGAGGCGCTCGACCTGATAAGGGGTGGACTGGATCATATAGATCGCTCCCTCATAGATCGTCATTGGCGCTGAACTGTAGTCCACTTCGGCGATCACGGTTTGTGTGCCTTCTGTGGTGTCTATCACGACAAAATTTCCCTCAGCCACCGAGCGTAAAGAGACGCTATTGGCCGGGTAGCTATCGGCCATCCAGTGCCACTGATCTCCCTCGCGATGGAGGATTTGATTCTGTTCCAAGTAAGCGAGCATCTCCTGAAGGTCTTCACTGCCAAACTGTTCACCTTGTCGAAAAGGCAGTTCAAAAGCGGCGCAACGGATGTGGTCCAGCAGGATCAAGAGCTGATTGGGGTCTATGCGTGCCTCCTCAGGTGAAGCGCCCATGAAGAAGTCGGGGTTGCGGATAATATATTGATCCAGCGGCAGTGAGCTGGCGATCAGCACCCCGAGGGCCGTGCGTTGGCGACGACCGGCACGCCCCAGGCGCTGCCAGGTACCTGCGATGGTGCCGGGATAACCGTTCAGAACAGCAACGTCCAGTGAACCGATATCCACACCAAGCTCCAGGGCGGAGGTGGAGATAACACAATCGATATCGCCTTCTCGCAGCCTCTTCTCCATTGAACGGCGTTCGCTGGGGAGATATCCCCCGCGATAGGCCGCGATACGGGAAGGCTTGCGCGGGTCTTTATCGAATTTGTCCTTAAGGTATTTGGTAAGCACTTCCACCATCAGACGCGAGCGCGCGAAGATGATGCTCTTCAGACCCTGTTGGACGGCTGACTGGGCAATGCGGGTGCTTTGTGAGTGGGCCGATGCGCGAATGCCAAGGTCGGGATTGATGACGGGTGGATTCCATAGGAGCAAATGCTTGGCGCCCTGGGGTGCGCCACTCTCGGTTATTGCATGGACCTCATCGCCAATGAGTTGGCTGGCCAGCTCGGCCGGGTTGGCAATGGTGGCCGAACAGAGAATGAACAGTGGGTCACTCCCATAGAATCGGCAGATACGGCGTAGCCGCCGAATCGTATTGGCCACATGAGAGCCGAAGACGCCCCGGTAGGTGTGCATCTCGTCGATGACAATAGTTTCAAGTGCTTCGAAAAACTGCGCCCATTTAGTGTGATGGGGCAGAATGCCTTGATGCAACATATCGGGGTTGGTCACCACAATATCGCCTTTGGTGCGAACAGCCTTACGGGCATCACCCGGTGTGTCGCCATCAAAGGTGAAGGCGCGTACACCCAGATTACCCGCCTGATTCAGCTCCAGCAGTTCCGCCACCTGATCCTGCGCCAGTGCTTTGGTGGGAAACATATACAACGCCTTGGCTTTTCGCTGAAACGCCGCCTGCAGCACAGGGAGGTTGTAGCAGAGGGTTTTCCCAGAAGCCGTTGGCGTGACAATAACGGTGTGTTGTCCTCTCTGCGCACTCTCCCAAGAGGCAGCCTGATGGGTGTAGAGCTGCTTGATACCGCGGCTATTCAAGGCAGCCTTAATTTTTGTATCGAGACCCGCGGGAAAGGGGGTGTAAGCTCCAACCTTGGCTGGAATGATAAGTTCACCGGTAATCCGGTTCTTGTGCATACCGCGTAGCTGATCGGCAAGCGCTTCTACCGGGTCATATACACAATCATTTGAATCTATGGCTGGATTGTTCATGAGATGGTTCTTTGTTTGTTCTCTTTCGATAGGATAGAGAACTTGTATAGAACTTTCAAGAGAAAGAGAATTAGTGTCAACAGGCCCTAGGTTACTGCCGTCAGGCCATCAATTCAGGCGGAGGCAAAATCATCAACTTTAAAGCTGCGTCATTGATTTATGACATTGAGAAAAAACATTACATAAATTACGCTTTTTCTCATATCTGAATGATATTTTTCATGCAGGTGACAAGTATCACGACTTCAGCAGGAGAAAAACGGTGAAAGATCTAATTTGGGACAACACACTAAGTATTCAGATTGAAGAGATAGATGAAGATCACCGCAGACTGGTGGATCTGTTTAACATACTCAGCCACGCGGTAGCGGATGACGATTCTCCAGAGTATATCGAAGCGGTAATAGATGAGCTGATAAGCTGCACCGCCTGGCATTTCAAACACGAAGAGCGCCTGATGCTGAAGCACGGTTACGCCGGTTTCGAAGAGCACAAGGTGGAACACCAAGAGCTGATTGAAAGCGCTAAAGAGTTACAGCAGAAGATTTTGGAAGAGGGTACATCAGTCTCCAGTGAAGATATTAAGTTTCTCGAGCACTGGTTAACTGGACATATCCTGGGCGCTGATATGGATATGGGGGCATATCTTGGTGAGGTGATGTAGGGCTGGCTGAATACAAAATGTAGTGATTTGCACCGGCAGTGATGAGGCCCTAGATTACCCCCATTTCATAAAAAGCAAAGCACCTGAGCTTAATCATGATTCGGCCAAAATCCACCTTTGGTTTTGAAAGCACCAATGGCAAGGCG
>JAKSCN010000510.1 GCA_022360595.1 Chromatiales bacterium | reverse complement strand
GTCTTCTCTACAATCTCCACAACTTCTGCTGTGCCCTGAACGATACCGGTAAACATGTTTAAACCTTCGGTGCTATTTGAAATTGGTCTTAGGGCCAATGATACCGCTATTCTCTCGAAGCCGCTAAGCAGGGTGGGAGTAGTAAGAAATTGAATAGCGATAAAAAAGAACCCCTGAATGATAGGGGTTCCTGCAGAGTATAGTGTTACTACTATTCGGGAATATTGGGTGGATCGAGATCTTCCACGGGCGCTGGTGCATCGCTATCCAGGTTGGCCTGCCACTCTTTCAATAGCTCAACGTGTTCGGTCTCTTCATCGGCAAACTCTCGGGCCAGTTTGCGTACTTCATCGTTGGAGGTGGTATCGGCGACGGATGCGTAAAACTGCTGTCCCTGAATTTCGTTGATTAAGGCTATTTCCAGCGCTTGGTGGGTGTCCATCAAATAGTGCGCGGCATCCATCCCGGAGCTTTCCGGGCTCTCAGGGGTGCTCCACTTGAAGTCCCAGGGGTTGATTTGAGGCAGCGTCATGCCGGCGGCCAACTCTCTGACCTCTGCGGCATGCTTTTCACCAAAACGAGCCAGTTTACGAAACAGCTCAGCAATCTCGGGATTGTTGTGTACCTCCATACTATCCGCGAGCTGTTCGTAACTCTCTACCGACTCCTGCTCCAGCGCTTCGGCATGGGCAAGAAACTCGGCAACGGACTCGATCGGTTTCGTTGTACTTATATTCATAGCGAGAATCCCATATTCAGATCATCAACAGTGTGAGTTGCGGAAGGGGTCGGTTCCCAAACTGGGTGTTCCGCCTGATAGATTATCCCAACGCCCATGCCGCCATCCACATGAATATTGTGTGCTGCTTGCGCGCTGTTCTGAGTGGGTTCACCGCTGAAGTCATGAACCTCGTGTTTCCAGTTCTTCTGTTCGGGACGGAAGGTGGTGCAGGGGCTGAGTACCTGTACAAAGGAGAAGCCTTTGTGTTGAATCGCTTCGACCAGTAGTTGGGTCAAGGTTTTGGGGTCACCAGAGAAACCGCGGGCGACGAAGCTGGCCCCTGTTGCTAGTGCGATGGCGGCTGGATTGAAGCTGGGCACGCCGGTGCCGTGGGGTGTGAGTTTACTCTGTGTCCAGTCTGGCGCTGTGGTGGGTGAAGCCTGACCTTTGGTCATGCCGTACACCTCGTTGTCCATCACAATGTAGGTCATATCCATGTTGCGCCGACAGGCGTGCATGAAGTGGTTGCCGCCGATGGAGAAGCCGTCGCCATCGCCCCCGGCGACCAATACGGTCAGATCGGGGCGAGCTGCCTTCAGGCCCGAGGCGACCGCCAGGGCGCGTCCGTGGACGCCATGAAAACCGTATACATCTGTATATGCCGGCAAACGGGAAGAGCAGCCGATGCCGGAGATCAGTGCTGTTTGCTCTTTGGAGAGCGCCAGATGGGCCAATGCTTTGGTTACCGCGCTGAGAATCGAGAAGTGACCGCAGCCGGGGCACCAGACCGGTTTGATCTGGGATTTGTAGTCTTTCGCTTTTAAAGGTGTGACAGGAGGTTGGCAGGTCATCTCAAAAATCCTCCATCATGAAGGTAACGATATCACTGGGACGAATAGGCAGCGGGCCCGGTCTTGCTAATGAGCGCGCCTCACCCGGCAGCACCTGATTGGCGTGCAGGTATTGAAAGAATTGAGCACTGTGATTCTGCTCGACTACCACAATGCGCTTGGCACCATTCAATTGAGCCAGCAGGCGGTCGATCTGCAGCGGTGCGAGCAGCCGCAAGGCTACCGCTTTGGTGGGGTGTCCGTTAGCTGTCAGCCGCTCTGCCGCCTCAAAGGAGGCGCCGGAGCTGGAACCCCAGGTGACAATGACATTCTCACCTTCACCACGGGTTACAGCCCAGTCATCCTGGTAGTTGTAGTCGACAATTTTGCGCAGGCGTTTGTCGAGCTGTACCTGATGGTCGCCGGCCATGCTCGAAGGGGTGCCTTTCGGGTTGTGCTCCAAACCGTCGGCGGTGTAGATGCCGCCGGGTGTCCCGGGAATCGCCATGGGGGATACGCCGCTGTCAGTCACGCTATAGCGTAGATAGTCTTCACTGTCTGCGGGGGCGGTAATGCGCACGCCTGCCGCTGTCGCTTCAGGTGGTGGGTCGATCACGGCTCGGGCCTGCCCTTGGGACTGGTCACTGAGGACGATTGCGACGGTCTGTAGCTCTTCGGTTAACTGAACCGCCCACTGGGTAGTGAAACAGCAGTCCTGAATATCCAGCGCGCCCAGCACCAGGTGTGGGGCGTCGCCATGAAAACCGTAGAGGGCGATATTCAGATCAGACTGCTCCGACTTAGTGGGGATACCGGTGGATGGACCACCACGCATCACGTTGCTGACCACGATAGGAGTTTCACTGGTCACCGCCAGGCCTAACCCCTCCATCATCAAGCTAAGGCCGGGACCGGAGGTGGCGGTTAACGAAGGCACACCGCCGAAGGAGCCGCCAATGATCATGTTGACCGAGGCCAGCTCATCTTCCGCTTGCAGCAGGCTGCCGCCCACTTTCTCCAAGTTCGGGGCCAGCCACTCCAGAATCTCACTGGCCGGTGTAATAGGATAGGCGGCCACAAAGCGAACACCACCGCGTACCGCCCCCAAGCCACTGGCTTCATTACCGCTGATATTCCAACGCGGGTTGGGATTGTCGATAGCGGGGAGCTTTTCGATAGTGGAATCGGTTTTTGTCGCGTGATACCCCGCTTCGATGCAGGATTGGGCCGCTTGGGTGACCTCGGGGCCCTTACGCCGTAAGGTGTCCTCCACCGCGCCTTGAATCGCCTCTTTTGGAATGCCCATCAGATCAGAGATAAAACCGAGCCCAGCCATGTTGACGCGCCCCTGCTTGATCTCTTTCGACAAGGCGGTGAGTGGCGCATCGATAACAGCGGCCCCTGAGTCGAGCAGCTCTTGGGGAATATCGCCGGCATCAGGGTCCCGAATAATGGTGCTGTTTGGTCCAAGAGGAATTTCATCGTTGAACCGATCGGAATTGAGCCAGTCGAAGGCCATCAAAATGTCGAAGCGATCGTCCAGGCAAGTGACGGGATCTTTACCGATTCGCAACATGGCAGCGGATTCACCACCACGAATCTGCGGGCCTGATGAGCGTGACATCAAGCCATAGAAACCGGCATTGGCGATTGCCTTGAGCATAATCTGCCCGGTGGTAACCACACCGCTACCACCGGAACCGATGATTGCGACAGAATAGGTCTTGGTTTGAGAAGTGTGCATTGAATTCATTAGCCTACCTATAGCAACTGCAGGGGTCTGCTGTAATGGAAAGGAATTGACCAGTGGCTGATCAACTTCTTAACGACTGCCAATACTATCGACAGAAGTCGGGAGTTATTGAATGATCTGGGTCAGCTCCAGTTTCATTAATTAATTAAGCTTTAATAATTCATGAGACAGCGCTAAAAATCGGTATCGAACCATGGTTATAGATGGTCATGTTCATAGCCACTCAGAGATGGTATAAACGCTTGCTACAATAGACATTACAGGTGTAAGAACAAAAACATCGTGAGAGTATTTAATTGATATGGAGACAGTCAGAGCCGGGTTGTTGGTAGTGCTGCTCGCCGTTATTGAGAGCAGTGCTGCATGGGCTGTTGAAGTCGGCGCCAAAAATAAGACGGAGCGCAGTCGCAGTGAGATCGCTGTGGTGGAAAGTTATCTGCCAAAGGTGGAGTCCCGCTTGATCCCCCGTTTTGAATTTGCCGGTGTACATTGGCCACCGAAAAAGGTCACTCTGGTGGCGTTCAAGGAGAGTCGCCGAATGGAGTTGTGGGCTGAGGGGGGCAGTGGACAGTGGCGCTTTATTCGCGACTATCGCCTCAAGGGGCTGAGCGGTGAGACGGGTCCAAAACTCAAACAGGGGGATCGACAGGTGCCGGAGGGTTTCTACCGGATCGAGGCGCTCAATCCCCATAGCCGTTTTCATCTCTCCCTCAAGATTAACTATCCCAACGACTTTGATCGTGCGTTGGCGGTATCAGAGCGGCGGCGTAATCTTGGCGGTAATATCTTTATACACGGTAAGAATGTCTCCTCCGGCTGCCTGGCGGTGGGGGATAATGCCGTTGAGGAGCTGTTTGTTCTTAGTAGTCTGATCGGCAAGGAGGCGGTCTCGGTGATCATTTCACCCAAGGATTTTCGTTCTCTTGATCTCTCCAGTCTGCCGGAGGGGTTGCCCCAGTGGTCCTACTATCTGAACGGTCTAATTGCTCAGCGATTGAAGGCGTTTCCACTCAGTGAAACATTGAATTAGACGAGGGTGAGGCGTGGTATCAAAACGTGCATGCCGCCGCATAATTTTAAATCGTGTTAACAGGTATTGGCGCCCGACTGTGATAAGGTGCATTCCCGGAAATCAATAAAGCCATCCGAATGCCGAAGAAGCCCGCACCAAAACGCAAACGCACCACAAAATCAACCACTCGCAAACGCTCGCCTCAACGGTCAACGGCCAAGCGCTCTGCAGGCAAACAGCCGCAGCGGCGCGGTAGCTCCTGGCTGGCTCGCTTTGGCGTTCTGCTGGTGCTGCTTGGGCTGATTTTCTCCGTCTATGTTGCGCTGTTGGATACGCATGTGCAGGCCAAGTTTTCCGGTAAGCGTTGGGCTGTGCCGGCTCGCGTCTACGCCCGCCCGCTAGAACTCTACCCCGGCGCTGAGATCAGCGCCAAGCAGCTCAGCGCCGAGCTGGAGCGGCTGGGCTATCGTAAAGTGAGCTATCCGAAACAGGTGGCAAGTTGGTCGCGCAACAAAAATCGCTTTCTCATTCATAGCCGGCCCTTTCAATTCTGGGACAGTGAAGAGCCGGCTCATTTGGTCGAGGTGATCTTTGGTGGCCGGGGCATCGCCAGCCTGCGTCAGAAGGGACGTGATCTGCCGTTGATGCGTCTGGAAGCCCCCGAGATCGGTAGCATCTATCCCGCCCATACCGAAGACCGGGTGCTGGTCAGCCGTGACGATCTGCCCGAACTGCTGGTCCAGGCGTTACTCACGGTGGAGGACCGCAGTTTCTACAGCCACACTGGGGTCAATCCCAAGGCGATTGCCCGGGCCGCGTGGGAGAATTTGCGCG
>JAKSCN010000659.1 GCA_022360595.1 Chromatiales bacterium | reverse complement strand
TCGCCTCGTCGAAGTAGGCGAGCAGAGTCTGCCGGCGGCAGCTAGTGATTTCACACAGCCCCAGCATCGCTTCCAGTTTCTGTTGAGAGATCCGTTTGTAGAGATCGTGGGCATCGCTATCCTCAGTCATCTGGCGCAAGGTGATGACATCTTGCAAGCCGTAGGCCATCCAGGCATTGGCCGGTTCTCCATCGCGTCCGGCTCGTCCGGTCTCTTGATAATAGGCCTCAATGCTCTTCGGTAGGCTTAGGTGGGCAACAAAGCGAACATCGGGTTTATCGATGCCCATGCCGAAGGCGATGGTGGCGACAATAATAACGCCCTCTTCCCGCAGAAAGCGTTGCTGGTGTTGCTGGCGCGTCTCACCACTCAAGCCGGCGTGGTAGGGCAGTGCGGTGCGCCCCTTCTGGCTTAGCCACTCGGCAGTCTGCTCAACTTTTTTTCGTGACAGACAGTAGACAATACCTGCGTCAGTGGGATGTTCACTCTGAATGAACTGCCATAGTTTGTCTCGTCCACTTTGCCCTTCGGCGATGGTGTAGCGGATATTGGGCCGGTCAAAACTGTTGATAAAAATACGTGCCTGATGCAGATTGAGCTGCTCGATAATTTCCTGGCGCGTACGTCCATCTGCTGTAGCAGTGAGTGCAATTCGAGGTACCGTTGGATAGCGCTCATGCAGCACAGAGAGTTGTTGATATTCTTTGCGAAAATCGTGTCCCCATTGGGACACACAGTGGGCTTCATCGATGGCAAATAGCGCTATTTGGCACTGGTCGAGTAGTGATAAGGTCCGTTGGGTCAGGAGGCGTTCAGGGGCGATGTAGAGTAGATCTATTTCGTTGTGCAGCAGCGCTTGTTCAATGGAGCGGACAGTCTCCCTATCCAGAGTCGAGTTGAGAAAGGCTGCCTTGACACCCAGTTGGGAGAGTGCGTCGACCTGATCCTGCATCAGTGCTATCAGGGGTGAGACCACCACGCCAACCCCCGGTTTTGCCAGGGCGGGGATTTGATAGCAGAGTGATTTGCCGCCTCCGGTCGGCATGAGCACCAGTACATCCTCTCCATTCAAGAGTGAACCGATAATCTCCTCTTGATTATGACGGAAGTCGCTGTAGCCGAAGGTGTCGGTGAGGATTGTCTGTGCTGCCTGCATAGGGCGCAGGGTATAGTAGAGAAGCTATCAATGCTACAGGAAACCGATTATTCTGGTGTAAGCGTGATCTTCACCGGATTTGAGAGAGAATACTGAGATGCTGTTTTCCATGTCCGATGGGCAGTTTTGGGCCTTTTTGGTTGCTATAACATTGCTGACTCTGTCACCGGGGGTAGATACCCTGTTGGTACTGCGCAACTCAGCGCGTGGCGGTTGGCGGGATGGATTGGTCAGCAGCTTCGGGATCTGCAGTGGGCTATTTGTCCATGCCGCTATCTCGGCCGTGGGAATCTCTGTCATTCTGCTCCAGTCGGCTTGGGCGTTCAGTATGCTGAAGTTGCTGGGGGCGTTCTATCTGGTCTGGCTGGGTATTCAGAGTCTGCGTTCGCTGAAACAGCCCTCTCTGGATGTTAGTCGGGTTAGATCATCGCGCTTTAATGGCTGGCGCTCTTTTCGTGAGGGGCTGCTATCCAACGTGCTCAATCCAAAAGCGGTGGTTTTCTATATGGCCTTTCTGCCCCAGTTTATCGATACTGCCGGCAGCGCATTGGGGCAGTCGTTGGTTTTAGCCGGCATACACTTTGTGATCGGTATGATCTGGTTGTCGGCGCTGACCTATCTGATTCATCGCGCGAGGAACTGGTCATTTCAGAGCCAGTTTGAGCGGGCACTTCAATCGGTTACTGGCGGGGTGATGATAGCCCTGGGCATTAAGTTGGCGATAGATCGCTGATGTTTAGTTGTCAGATCCACCAGGGTGTCTCTCCGCCATATAGCGTGCTGGCCCGTATAGTCCGCAACGGTCGTCGAGAATAACTCTGATCGGCATGGAGGCCATCAAATCGGACATTCTCCCTTTGTCCTGAAACGCCTCAACGAACAGGGGTTGTTTCAGCCACTCAAGTATTTTTGGTGGGATACCACCGGCCAGGTAAACGCCACCTTTGGCCATCAACTTTAGGGCGTGATTGCCAGCCTCGGCCCCATAGAGTTTTACCCATAAATTGAGCGCTTCGGTGCAGATAGGGTCACTGTCGGCTGAGGCCGTACTGGAGATGATTGCACTTTTGTCGCCTTTGCTGAATTGCTCCGATAGCCATGCCGGGGTGGTCTGCTGATGATGCTCTATGAGGAAATCGTAGATATTCGCTAACCCTTGTCCGGAGGCAACTCGTTCCCAGCTGACATGGGAATAACGCTGTTGGAGAAACTGTAAGAGTCCGAATTCCAGCTCTGTACTGGGAGCGAAATCGCAATGTCCGCCTTCGCTGGCAAAAGGGTGGTGCTGTGCGCCATCCCAATAGAGCCCTGCCTGTCCCAGTCCGGTACCTGCAGCAATAACCAGTTGATTGCCGGTGCCATCGCCTGTGCCATGCTGCAAAGTAAATAGTTGATCCTCAGTCAGTGCAGGGATGCCCCAGGCGATTGCTTCAAGATCGTTTATCAGTGAAATTTGTGGAATATTCAGCAGTACTTCCAGTTCCCCTGCATCAATCTGCCAAGGCAGATTGGTGGTTTTGCACTGCCTACCAATAACCGGGCCGGCTACCCCTAGGCCGGCAGAGGTAGGCTTGTCCTGGATTTCAGACAAAAAGCGGCGAACGATCTCTGTCAGGCCTGAATATTCTCTACTTGGAAATGTCTTCTCAAATTGAATTTTGGCTCTGTTTGATGAGACTTCGACTAATGCGAGTCGTGTTTTAGTGCCGCCTATATCGCCAGAGAGAGTAATCAACGGGAGTGTCCATGTTATCGAGAATTTATCTAGTGAAAGGATATTACAGGTCAAAGAGAAAGACGATAGCTGCGCGTTTTTTCATGGATAAGAGAGGGTAAAAGAAGGTATTTCGCGGACAAGAAAAAGCCCTCACGAGGAGGGCTTTAATTTTTTTGAATTGTCTACTTTGGTTATTTTTTGGCAATGTCTTCCAATTTCTTCGCCTTAATAATCTGACCGTCCAGCGCAGCATCACTAGCTGAGCGGCCGAAAGCGACGTCCAATAGCTGGCTGTAATAGACAACCGGCATGTTGAACTTGGAACCGAAACGCTCGTTGATCTGATCCTGGTAGATCTCAACGTTGGCCTGACACAGTGGGCAGGGGGTTGCGATCATATCAGCGCCATTGTCGTAAGCAGCTTCGATGATGCCGTGAATCATCTCTTGAGACTTTTCAGGCTCAGAGAAGGCCAGGGCGCCACCACAGCACTGTACCTTTTTCTCATAAGTAGGAATAGATTCAGCGCCGACGCTCTCAACCATGTTGTCCAGGTACATGGGGTTCTCGAAAGATTCCCCGGCGATACCGAACGGACGGTTGGTCTGACAGCCGACATAGCCGGCGATCTTGAGTCCTTCCAACGGTTTTTTTACCTTCTCTTTGATGGCGTCAAAACCGATGTCCTCAATTACCACTTCCACCATGTGGCGCACTTCCGCCTGGCCCTTGTAAATCAGGCCGGCCTCAGCCAGGGCCGCGTTGGCGTCCTTGAACATCTGCTCATCGTGCTGCAGACGCTCTTTGGCCTCACGGGTGTTGAGCCAGCAGGCGGCGCAAGGAGATACAATCTGTTGATTTGGATTGTGCTGCTCAGACAGGGCGATGTTGCGCGCAGACAGGGCTATACGGGGCAGTTCGCCACCACCGCCGTAACCGATAGACGCACCACAACAGTTCCAGTCTGGGATCTCGTTCAGCTGAATGTCGAGCTCTTCGCACATAGTGTCGACAGAGCGCATCAAGTTGGATGAGGATGCTCCGGATTGTGAGGAGCACCCAGGGTAGAAGGAAACTTCTTTCTTAGCCATTTTGCTTTAACCTCACTTAACCGTTGCCTTGGATATTGGCATCTTCGATCTCCTGGGCCTTCTTGATGATCTTCTGAAGGCCGCTCAGGTCTTTTACCGAATGTCCGCCAAAGAACTCCATGGGGCTCATACGCTTCGCTTTCATCATGTTCTGGCCGAGTTTCTGGTTGGCCATGGCATTTTTCACGCCTTGCCCGAAACCATCCTTGAAGTACAAGGAGAGTCCCATCTTCAGTTCGTTGACGCGGCCTTTCTTCATCATGTTGTCCCAGAAAATCTGAGAGAACTCTTCGGTGGGCTGCGATTTAGGTGACAGACCCAGGCGCTTTGAGTAGACCGCCAGACCGTGCATGATGTGGGTGATCGGCAGGCCGCGTGGGCAGCGTGCGATACAGTTGTAGCACGAGGTACACATCCACATGGAGTCGGAAGTGAGTACTTCTTCGCGCTTTCCGGCACGGATCATCATGAAGATCTCCTGCGGAGGGTGATCCCAATGCTTGCCGAGCGGACATGAGCCGGCGCAGACGCCGCACTGCATGCACATCTTGACCCATTCGCCTTCTTCGACGTTCGCCTCAACTTCCTTCAGGAAGTTGGTGCGATACTTTTCAATCATTGCTGTATTAAGATCGCTCATTGAGGCATCTCCTTAGAACTTGAATGGGCTCATGCCGATCTTCTCGACGGTTTCCGCCATGTCGTTGATCAGCTTGGGCGCACGTTCGATGTCGGTGATTGCCACTTCGTAGACTTCCACACGCTCAGGCTCCAGGTTCAGAGACTGCAGGGTATCGCCTACTTTGCTCATGCGCTCATGGGCCATGGCAGAACCGCGGACAAAGTGACACTGGTAGTCATCACCTTTCTGACAGCCCATCAGGACGATGCCGTCATAGCCGCTGTTGAGTGAGTCGGTGATCCAGGAGAGGCTCACAGAACCCAAGCAACGCACAGGGATAATGCGGGCCCAAGGGTTGATCTCAACACCGTTCATGGCTGCCTGATCAAGTGCCGGGTAGGCATCGTTTTCACAGGCCAGTACCAGGATACGTGGCTTTTCGTCGAACTCGTCCGGGATATCGACATTTTTGATCTGCTGACCAATGGTGTCGATGGAGTAGTTCTCGAAGGAGATAACACGAACCGGGCAGGCACCCATACAGGTACCACAGCGGCGGCAGCGCGCTTCGTTGAACTGCGGGTAGCGTTGTTCGTCTTCGTTGATTGCACCAAATGGGCACTCAACGGTACAACGTTTACATTGAGTACAGCCTTCCTTACGGAACTGCGGGTATGACAGATCACCAACACGGGGGTGCGCTGCGCGGCCCTGGCCCGCATTTTCAGCGGCCTGAATCGCCTTCATTGCTGCACCGGCGGCATCATCGGCAGCCTGACGCATATCCATCGGACGACGTTGCGGGCCAGCAGCGTAGATGCCGGTACGACGAGTCTCGTAAGGGAAGCAGATGAAGTGTGAATCGGTAAAACCGAACTTCAGATGCGGCAGGTCAGTACCTTGACGATAGTCCAGGTTGAGAATTGAAGGCGGCGCATTTTCCAGCATTACTTGTGCTTTGGCCTTCTCTTCCTCGTCTTCCGCCTCTTCAACAGCGAGCTGAGCGTAAGGATCAGGGCCGGTGTTGGGCATCATGCCAACATCCAGAACGACCAGATCAGCCTGCATGCTGGCATCTTCATTCAAGATCATGTCGTGGAATTTGACTTCCAAGCTGCTGCCTGGAACGACTTCGCTGACATCACCTTTAGAGAAGGTAACCATCTTCTGCTGGCCAGCGCGGTAGAAGTCCTCACCACCAGCACCAGGAGTGCGCAGGTTATTAAAGAAAATCGTGGTGTCGCAATCACCATTCAGCTCTTTAAAGTACATCGCCTGCTTAATGGCGATCATGTCACCGATACCGTTGTGGTAAGGAAGCTGGCCCTCTTCAGTGGAGTTCTGACCAACGTTCTGTACGAAGGCGACAGCAGCGACCTCTTTGCCGTCAGATGGGCGCTTGATTGGGCCGCCATTGGCCTCTTTTGCCAGCTTCTCCATCTCTTCGTTGGTGATGATGTCGGCGCTGTTGGCGTAGTTGTACTGGGTCAGGCTGCTTGGGTCGTACAGGTTGAAACCGGTTGCCTGGATGATTGCGCCGATGCTGAGGTTGCTGGTTGAGCCAGACTCAGTAGCCACATCAACGCTGAAACGGCCAGGTGCGCCTTCGGTTTTGGCGATAGTGGCGTTCAGATGAACGGTGATACGGTCATTGGCTTCGATATCGGCAATTAGCTTGTCTACACCGGTGTCCTGAGGATCGGCGTAGGGTGAACGAACCGGGATCGATTTGTAGTAGTTGGCCGCGTGGCCACCCAGAGCGCCGGTCTTTTCCACCAGGTGTACGGGGTAACCCGCCAGGGCAGACTCGATAGCTGCGGTCATACCGGTGATACCACCACCGACAACCAGGATGTTTTTGTTCAGCTCCTGCTCGCCGGAGGTTGATGGCTTGGTCATGTATTTGACTTCAGCGCAGGCCATACGGATATAGTCGTCAGCCATCTCCTGGGTGGTCTCCTGGTGCTCATCGTCTTCAGGGCGAACCCAGATGACGCCTTCACGCAGGTTGGCGCGGGACATGGCGACGTCGGTGAAGTTGAATGCTTCAACCTTGGCGCGACGCGAGCAGGCGGCGATCATGATGTGAGTGACGCCTTCGTTGTCGATGTCGTCACGGATCATCTTCACGCCTTCGGCATTACACAGCATCTCGTGCTGCTTGCAGCTCTGCATTTTGCCATCGCGGGTAGCGGTCATCTCGAGCTGACTGGCGTCGAGACGATCACCAATGCCGCAGCCGGTGCAGATGTATCCGGCAAATTTCTTTTCGTCAGACACTGTATTAGCCCTCCGTTCCAGCGACGCGATTGACTACCTGAACAGCGCGCAGGGCAGCGCCGGTGGCCTGCTGTACAGCGCGGTTAACGTCCAGTGCGTCGGATGCACAACCGGCAGCAAAGATGCCGCCATTTTCAGGGGCAGGCTCGATGAAGCCCTCTTCGTTGAGCGTGATCTCCACGGGGAAGTTCGCTTTATCAACGCTGGGTTCCATGCCGACAGCCAGTACCACCAGGTCGTACTCTGTGGCGTAGCGGTTGTAGCCTTCGGTGTCCACGCCGTGCAGTGTCGGATTGCCGTTTTCACGGTTCTCGACGATAGAGGCGACTTTGGACTTGATAAAGGTGACATTCGGATTGTCTTTGACGTTCTGATAGAAGTCTTCAAAACGGTCGATAGCGCGGATGTCGATGTAGTAGATGGTCGATTTGCCTTCGTCACCCCAGGCTTCCTGAACAAAGTGGGTCTGTTTCAGGGTCGCCATACAGCAGATGCGTGAGCAGTGCAGCAGGTGATTGTGGTCGCGTGAGCCGGCACATTGGATGAAGGCGACATTTTTGGCCTCTTTGCCATCGGATGGGCGAACCAGTTTGCCACCTGTCGGGCCCTGTGGGTCGGCCATGCGCTCGAACTCAACGTTGGTGATAACGTTGGCGAAACGGTCGTAACCGTAAGGTTGGATCTTGTTGGCGTCGTAGGGCCGCCAACCGGTGGCCCATACTACCGCACCGGCTTTGAAAGAGACGGTCTCTTCCTGCATATCCAGATCGATGGCGTCATATTTACAGGCAGCCTTGGCCTTTTCTGCGTCCTCGGTACCGATCATGGCGGGATCGATCACATAGCGCTGTGGGTGTGCCATCTTATGGGGCAGATAGGCGCCTTTGCGCTTGCTCATACCGCCCAGGCCGTAGTTGAACTCATTGTCGAACTCGGCTTCAACGGCTTTCTCGCACTCGCCGCAGGCGGTGCAGTTGTCGTTGACATAGCGAGGAGTGATCTTCACCGTCGCGGTATAGTCGCCAGCGTCGCCGGAGATGTCAGTCACCTCGGCCATGGTCAAGATGGTCAGGTTAGGGTTCATCTTGGCCCGACGCTGGTTGATTTCCAGACCGCAGGTCGGAAAACAGAGCTTAGGGAAATATTTATACAGCTGGGTGACGCGGCCACCAACAAAGGGACGTTTTTCAACCAGCACGACCTGCTTGCCGGTCTCAGCGGCTTCCAGGGCAGCGGTCAGACCGCTAATCCCGCCACCGACGACCAGAATGGTCTGATTGGTTGCGATTACTTCCGTCATGGATTTTCCTCCGTCGCGGAAAGGGCTCTCGGCTCATGGCGCTGGTTCCCGAAAAAGGAGAGGCCAGCACCGGGTTTTCACATTAAAAAGCGGGTTTTTCCCGACTTTAATTTAGAACTCGATAAGATACTCTTATTCCTTTACTGCCGCTATAAAATTGCCTTAATAGTAGGATCGAAATTTCCAATACTATTTGGAGGTCGTAAGAAGTTGAAAATAAGAATTATTTAAATTTTTGAGAATCGTTAAATGAGACAGACTATACTGAAAAGTACAGTTATGAGATGTAATGTGTCGGTTTGCTGTTAAAAAGACTTGGCTAATCCCTGGGTGAGAGGGTGACCCTCAACCGGATGGGGATGGGATAAAGTAGTCACTAAGTCGATAAAAACAAGGAGTTTCGGAAGTGAGTAATGTCTATCTGATACCGCCGCGCAAACGGGACGACGCAGGGCCGGTTGTGTTTGAGCAAAAGGCGTTCAAGCAGTGGGTGGATGATTTGCCTGTCGGCAATGTGGGTCTGACGGCACGGGCAATCTATGACAAGCTGTATGCATTGAATCGCATGGATCTATCTCCCATGGAGCGTTTCCGGGCGCTGGAGATGATGCTTGAGCCTCTGCAGTTTGTCCTGCAATCACTCTCCAAAGATATCGTATGGGGACCTTTCCCTCTCTCCAAGCGCAGTACGCTGGTTGCTGAGCTGATCAATAAGCTGCATGTGCTGATGATCCAAGGGTACAAGATTGTCCTGGATCAGTTGCACAATGATTCGCTGGCCGGCAAAGTGCTGCGCAAAAGCATTCGCGCCGAGGCGTTGCATCGGGTGTTCTACTTTTTGGGCAAGGATCACTTGGGCGCCTATCAGATCTATCAAAATCCCAAACCTCATGCCTGGCGTGAACTGCATGGTCTCTACCACTATGCGATAGAGTCAAAACTGCAGAACAAACTGCTGGAGAATGAAGAGCCGGGAGAGATTAAAAAGTCTACAGTCACGGATCTCTATAAGCAGATTCTGCTGCTCTCTTGTGCGGGGCCTTATCAATTGCAGCCTGGCGAGATCGGTAAAGTCCACCAGGCTCTATTACGTTGGGTCTCCAAAGCGCGTCTGATCAGTCTGACCCGGGCGCGACCGGATGATGGGATTTTCTTGATAGATGCAACCGCTGATCACCCGCCGAGAACCCGGTCTGTTTTAGGTGGTGAGACTATCCGTATCGGTTGGGTATTGGATGCCAGTGGTCTGGCGTCGAAGCTAAATGATGAGCGTCAAGCCTTGCTTGCTAAAAAACAGGTTGGTGAGCAGAAGGCCTTGAACAATCCCAAAAGCATGAATGCCGACCTTCTTGATAAGCTTATGTCGCATTGGGGCGTCGAATCGCAACGCGCGGATGAACGTCTTGTAATGGGAGGGCAGGTGACAGTTGCCTGTGGCATGGGGTCTCTCTACAGCTTACTGGGAGGGAGCGAGATTCCAGAGATGGCAGCGCCTAACTATGAGGCGATTGAGGGTCTTGGTGAACGGGCGGTTTCCCATGAGCCAGTTTCACGGGCGCGTCTTGCCGCGGATGAGTACCTGGTCGAGAGTGGCGATGAACTGAAGCAGTTCATGCAGCAGCAGGTGGCCGGCAGGGTGCCCGACTATCGAGCGCAGGCCATGGATAGGCAGACCGGCGTCCAATCACAAATTATCGATGAGAGTGATGATGACGCTAAAGGTGTATGTCTGCAGCGCTGCAATGTGCAGGATAGAAGCGTTAACGGCTACCGTCTCTCCTGGCGTGGTGATAACGATATACGCGCCCACATCGGTGAGTTGGTTGGTGTGCGTCGGGATGATGGCAACGGTGATTTCCAGGTTGGTGTTATTCGTTGGTTCAAGCTGCATGAAAAGAGCGCCGTCGAGTTTGGCATTGAGCTCTTTCCAGGGAAAATGAGTCCGGTAATCATTCGTCGAAAGGTGGTGGAAGGCGGTATCGAAAACTGGCGTGGCTTTCTACATCGCGCACAACAGTACGAGACACTTTTCGTTCCGCTGTTTTACACCAGCGCCGAAGATCAACTCTACATGGGTACTCAATTTGGTGATGAGCCCATCAGTTTGGGACGATCGCTTGAAGGGTCAGCGTCTTTTGTGCGCTTTGAATTCACTCGTGATGAGGTTGAAGAGCGTGAGTTGGAGCAGCGTGGCGCGCATGCGGAGATGGCTGGGCAGTATGAAGAAGATATGGACTTTGATGGCATCTGGAGTGAGATTCAATAACCTATTTTCAATTTAAGAGCCGCTAAACAATGCGTGATTGGGCGTTCTGAGGTGAAAATTACCAGCTTTTGCGTTGGAGGCTGAGTTGCGGGGCTCGCCTTGACGATGATCATTTCGACTGCCGCATCATTCCCCCAGTGAAACGGCCACGGCTTTCTTAAGCGCTGGTGTGGTCTCCTTGTACCTGTTTATCATCGCTCCTGCTGACGGGGTGATTCCGCTCGCTGGGAACTCAGTAAGCGTATTGGAATCAACAAAAGTATCAGTAACCGTTATGCTGTGGAGAATATGGCTGTAAATTTGTCAGAAGAGGGTCGTCAGCAGCGCCGTCTGGGTAGATGGATGATACTGGTAGGCTGGTTGTTGCTTTTAGGGTTGTTAACCATGCTCTTTCAATCGCTGCTGGATAAACAGTACAACCCTAATACTACCCCGGTTGTACTATCGAGCGATGAGGGTTCGCGTGAGATCGTTTTGAAGCGAAATCGCAGTGGCCATTATGTGGCTACCGGGGAAATCAATGGTCATGAGGTGGTATTCCTGTTGGATACTGGTGCAACCTCGGTTGCAGTACCTGAACGGTTGGCGGACAAGATTGGGCTGCAGCGCGGTATGCCCGGTGTAAGTCGTACCGCCAATGGAAATGTGAAAGTTTGGTCAACGCGTATCGATAGCGTGAGTCTGGGTGGGATAGAACAACGCAATATAAGCGCAAGTATTCTACCGTCTATGGCGGGTGATGAGGTGCTATTGGGTATGAGCTTTCTGAAGCACCTGGAGTTAGTGCAGCGGGGCGATCAGCTAACTTTACGGCAATACTAACAGGCTCTGGATAGGCCAAAGTATGAATAAAAAAAGGGCGTCGTAGCTGACGCCCTTTTTCTTTATTGAATCAGCTCAAAGTGTCTTTTAGTGCTTTTAGTGCAGCGACTTTGATGACGGTTGAGGCTGGCTTGGCAGCAATCTTGATGGATTCACCAGTAGCTGGGTTGCGGCCCATTCTGGCTTTGCGTGCCGGTTTTTTCACGCGGCGGATTTTTACGCCGGTGTCAGGGATGATGAACTCCCCGGAACCGCGGCGCTGCATGTGACGCTGGATCAGTTCGCCGAGGTTAGAGAAAACTTCGCCCACCTGCTTTCTGCTCAGACCGGTATCATCGGCGATAGCCTGAAGGATCTGAGTTTTGGTTTGCTTGGTGGTGATCGATTTTAGTTTGACTGGAGCTGCTGCTTTTTTGGCTGCAACTTTCTTTTTAGATGCAACTTTTTTCTTGGTGGCGGTCTTCTTAGCTGCTGCTTTCTTTACCGCTGTTTTCTTTACAGCACTCTTTTTTGCTGCCTTTTTCTTGACGGCCATTTGATGACTCCTGGTTTAACTGAAAGGATGCGGCGTTAACATAGCATATATTTGAATTTTTCAAATAGTTATTAACGCTAAAATTAGGCTATTTTCCAGTAAAAACCAGCATTTTTTAACTTTTGGAAAGTATTGTCGGTGTTTTTAACCGTTAACTGAACGTTTTGTTCAATTTTGCGCTCCCCATGTAGGCTGTTTTCAAAGTGGCTTTAAACTGTGGTACTAACGCCACCGCGGCGGCTATCACCTTGTCCTTGCAGTTCACCGTCGGGGCTGCAGATTACTGTATGTGCGCCACCAAAGAAGAGGTTTTTTTCAGGCCATAGGCGGTGGTTGGGGAACTGCTCTTCTAAAGCGTTGATGGCTTCATCGCTTGGGCCCGCTTCGATATGAAGCAGCTCATTTTCGAAATGAACGCGTGCTTGTTCAACAGCATCTTTAGCTGACATAGAGAAATCCACCAGATTGATTAACACTTGTAGAATCGCGCTACGGATACGATTGGAACCGCCCGAGCCGGTCACAATGGCGGTGTTATCCGGCGAAAAGAGAAGGGTTGGCGACATCATCGATGCAATGCGGCTATTGGTTGGCCAGTTATTAAAGCCGTGAGGATTGATATCTTCTTCCCCCAGCATATTGTTCATCATGATGCCGCTATTGGGAATAACATAACCGGCACCTTCGCCATTGGAGAGTGTCATGCTGGCTAGGTTGCCTTGCGTGTCGGCCACGCTGATCTGGGTGGTGCCCCGGGGAAAAACATGATGATTGCGCATGCTCTCCCGATAGGTGGTGAGGTAATCGTTAGCCAATATTTTCCGGCTGGTGTTGTCATCCAGTTGCAGATCGACCTTTTGTGTTTTGCGCAGATGTTGGGTGAGCTGCTGGGCGCGGGCTACACGGAGTAGGTGTTGATAGCTGTTAGCCGGCCAGTTATTCAATTTTTCCGGTTCCAGCAACGCCAGGGCAAAAGCGATTAGGGTGCCACCGAGAGAGGGCGCCGGATTGGTATATAGCGTGGTGCCATGGTACTGCAGTGATAAAGGCTTGCGCGTCATCACTTGATACAGCGCTAAGTCTTGGCGTTGTAGACAGCCGCCGTGAGCAGCGCTGTCTTGTAAAAGTTGTGTACCGAGTTCCCCTTGATAAAAGAGTGCGTCGCCTTCGCTCGCCAGTGCGGCAAAGGTGTCTGCCATCTCGTGGTGGACAATCTTATCGTTGACGTTAGCGATTTCAGCACCGTTGTTGCTGTGCAGCCGTAAAGCTTCGGGGCTCGATTTAATAATCGGAGCAACGATCTCCGAAATGTAGTGTTGAAAATTGTTAACGGTAATGCCGTCGTGCGCCGCTTCACATGCAGGCTGCACAATCTCTCGCATGGGCATTGAACCGTGCTGACGATGGATCTCAAATGCGCCTTTAATCACGCCGGGTGTGGCGATCGACCCCATACCGATGTGGAACTCCTGTTGGGCGGTGCCGAAGTCGGCCAGGATGGGGTGGAAGTCAATCTCTTTTGGGCTGGGTCGATTAATTGGGGTTTGTGCAAAAAAGTCGTAGAGCCGTGGTGTGCTGCTGTTGTCATGGGCCAGCAGAAAACCACCGCCGCCCAGCGAAGAGAGAACCGGTTCAGCCACGCAGCTTGCAAACAGGGCGGCAAGGGTTGCATCAAAGGCGTTGCCGCCGGCGCGTAATATCTCCGCGGCTGCGTTGGCAGTGATTTCGTGTCCAGCGGCAACAATACCTCGGCGCTTTTTCATTAATCTTTTCCTGGGCTTTTGTGTTGCAAATATCAGGGTTATGTCATCAAGATTCGTTGCCAAATTGCCTATAATGTCACTAATATAAGAAAAAAAGAGCAATAACCTGTTCAGCTTTATTGAAAATCGATGCATTATTGAGGCAATTGTACCTGCTGAAGTCATTGGATACGAAATCGCTTAATGCAAGACTGTTAAGCTAGGGCCTGTTAACACTAATTTGATCACCACTGCCACTGGCCATTTTTTTGTCCAGCAAGGCAGAAGGAGCGCCGTGTAGTGAGTCTACATAAGCGACTGATAACGCCGCTGGGCGAAAAAATGGCCTTGGCCCCCACACATTTAAAAAGGGGGTTGAGCCTAAAAAAGCACCACTCGGCGTT
>JAKSCN010000579.1 GCA_022360595.1 Chromatiales bacterium | reverse complement strand
TGTAATTCCGATGTGCTCAAGGGCTTGATTGCTTGACTCTCAGACATCCGGTATCTCCCCCTGGCTGCAGCAGCCAGTTATATTTTTATCAGACGCCAGTATATGGAGCCGGAACGGAAAATGCGAGGCCTAGACTATTCGGAACCAGGCAGTCAGGTCAGTAACGTCCACCTCACGCACCGCCAGATTCACTTCACTGTTCAGCTCCAGCGGCTTTTTGGTGCGAATTTTCGTCTCCAGCGCCAGTGCCGGGATAAGGATAGTCGCCCGCTGCTCATCCTGTTCAACCACCACGCCCTGCCCCCGCCACTGAGAGTTCTTCTTCAGCAGCAGCATTTTCCAATGCGTATTGGAGAAGCGCTCCGCTTTGCGAATGGCGCCGGTAGTGCCATCCACTGCGGCGACCCGTTCAGTGATCTGCCCAATCGCCATCAGCTCATCTCCGCGCAAGTGGGCGCGAAGCTGCTGATGGGCAACCAGATCGAGATAACGCCGTAGTGGACTGGTGGCGCGGGTGTAGGCGGCCAGCCCCAAGCCGGCATGAGGTTCAGGTTGGGATTGTGAACGCGAAGGTTTCATCTGACGCCGGTATGCATACATACCCGCCAGATCGACCGGCGCCTGCGGGCTGTCCGGTGGATTCTGGCTAGCAAAAGGCAACGGGATTTCGTGCTCAACACCGTACTGAGCGACAGCCTCACCGACCATCAGCATCGCTTCGGTCACCATCTGACGACTCCCCAGGCGCTCCAGTGGCCGGATGCGAATATCTCCCTCCACCACACGCACACTCACTTCAGGCAGATCGATAGAGGCCGAACCAGCCGCTTTGCGACGCTGCAGAAAACAGTTGGTCAATGCGACAATGTCACGGAAAGGCGCCTCGTCCAACCGCTCGTTGATTTCGGCATAGGTGTGACGGCTGGCCCGGATCAGGCTGGGGGCAATCTCAAGGTGGGTAATGGCGCCTTGATTGTCCAGTGTCATACCGAATGAGAGCGCGGGTGAGATATCTTGCAATCCCAACCCAAGCTGGCTGGTGATCTCCGGCGGCAGCATATGAACGATACGCTCAGGCACATAGAGGTTGGCGGCACGCTGGCGCGCGTCCAGATCCAGTTCAGAATCAGGCTCAATCAGCGCCGCCACATCCGCCACATGCACCCAGAGGGTGTCGCCGTCCAGACTGATAGCATCATCCGGGTCTTCACTCCCCTCGTCATCGATGGCGAATGCCGCCAGGTGGGTAAGGTCCCTGCGCTCTTCACTCGGCAAGCGAGGCACCTCAATCCGAGGATTGTCCAGTGCCAGCCCATGACGTTCCGGATAGGGGTTATGGTTCTCTGTCCAGTAACCGACGCTGACCAGCATCCGATGGGCGTTCTGTGGACTCTCTTGATGCCCTAACGCCTGCAGAATGCGGCTCTTCTCGGCGCGTCCCAGTGCAACCTGCTCCACTTCGCCGAGCTTTTTGCGGTCGTCATCGATCAAGGTTTTCGCTGCCAGGCGAGCCAGAAAATCGGCCCACTCCTGTTCCGCCTTAGCCTTCGCCGCGCGGGCGTCACGATCAGCGCTCACCTGCTCTTCGGTTCGGGCGGTGATCTGAGTCGGCGTACCCTCAAAGTAGAGGCCATCGGCGACGATCTCCCAGGTAGCCCAGGCGGTGGCTGGTGAGAAGTCGTTGAACATCAGTTCAGCCAGCTCCCGCAGATTGGTCTCACTGCCACTAAGCAGCTCCCAAGCCTCATCGAGGTTGCCATCTTGAGGACCGAGGTCACTCAATGAGCTGAGCGGCCCAGGGTGGAGTACCGCTATATCCTTGGGACGCACCCGTTTGCTCTTCCCCCCTTCCAGTTGGATATCGATCTTGTCGGTTACGGCAGTTATAAGTGCCGGACGAATTTTATACAGAGCCAGGCCACCTGGAGCTGGAGGGAAATCGGACATCGGGAATCCACTAGTATTTCTATGAGTAACGTTTGCTTGGCGCTATGATAACCTGTCGCTGATAGAAATAAACGGCTTGTATTACCCACCGCCCATCACCATGTGGGTGTTGTGCCTGGAAACCAAGAGATTTGATGACTATGAACAGTGAATGGAACGCTTTTTTGCAGACTCAACCTGAACCCGTCGATATCGCCAGCACTCTACCTCAGTGCGCCATCTTCGACCTCTCGCATCTGAGCCTGACCCGCGTCAGTGGTGAAGATGCCGAAGACTTCCTGCAGGGCCAGTTCACCAACGATATCAAACAGGTCTCAGCCAGCCACAGCCAGATGAGCGGCTTTTGCACCCCTAAAGGGCGCATGCTCGCCAACTTCCGTATTGCAATGCATAACGACGACTATTTGTTGCAGATGCCCGCCGCCACCCAGGCGCCTTTGTTGAAACGTCTGCCGATGTTTGTCTTGATGTCCAAGGTGACCATTACAGATGCCAGCGACGAACTGGCGCAAATGGGGATTGCCGGAGATTGTGCTGAGGAAGTGCTGGGTGAGTTATTTGCAGAGGTACCCGGTACAGATGGCGCAAGCTGCACCGAGCAGGATGTTACTTTAATTCGCATACCAGGCACCCAGCCCCGCTTTATGTTGATTGGCGCCCCCGGGCGCTTAATCACCATCTGGACAAACCTTGCGGGGAAGGCCGCCGCAGCAACTCCGCGGCACTGGGAACTGCTCGATATCCGCGCCGGTATTCCCACTGTCCATGCTGAAACCGCCGAGGCTTTTATCCCGCAGATGACCAATATGCAGCTTATCGATGGTGTCAGCTTTACCAAAGGTTGCTACACCGGTCAGGAGGTTGTTGCGCGGATGAAGTACCTGGGCAAGTTGAAACGTAAAATGTACCTCGCACAAGTCGCCAGTGATGAACTCCCCAAGCCTGGCGCTGAACTGGTATCTCCAAGCAGCGCATCCGGGCAAGGCGCCGGCAAAGTGGTCAACGCTCAGTTTTCACCGGAAGGGGGGGTTGAGCTATTGGCGGTTGTCGAAGTCAGTAGCCAGGAAGCCGACGATCTCCACCTGGGCGACGGCAGCGGCCCTAAGCTGCAGTTCCGGGAGCTGCCCTATTCTCTTGCCGAATAATTTGGCGCTGAATAATTGGCCTGGATCACAGAAAAGGTGCTCAAGATTTTTGTTCAGCTTCCGCTACAGAGTTATCAATAATAACTCGGCAAGAAGCTATTACTGTAATGATCAATGAAGACGCCTTTCGCTCGGAACTTCAATCCGCCATCGAACAGAATCACATCACCCTGCCAACCCTGCCGGAAGTGGCGCTAAGGGTACGCGAGGCAGTTGAAAAGGAGAACAGCACAGCCACCGAAATCGCTGATATGGTGGCGACCGACACAGCACTCTCGGCCCGGCTGCTCCAGGTGGCCAACAGTCCGCTCTACCGTGGACGGGTTCCCATTGAGAGTATCCAGATGGCGATCACCCGCTTGGGCAACAAGCTGGTGCGCAGTCTGGTGATCAGTCTGGCGATGAAGCAGATCTTTCAGGCTACATCCGACGTTCTGGATAAACGCCTGCGCGCCATCTGGGAAGATAGTGTGCAGATCGCCGCGCTGTCGCGTGTGCTGTCCCAAAATCTCTCCCACCTGGATAGAGAACAGGCGATGCTGGCCGGTCTGATCCACAACATCGGCAGCTTGCCCATTCTCACCATGGCGGAGAACTATCCCGAGCTGATCGAAAATCCCCAGGCCCTGGACGAGTTGATCGAGAATCTAAATCCTACGATAGGCATGCAGATTTTGCAGGCCTGGGATTTCCCCGAAACCCTGGTGAGCGTTGCCGGAAACTACCAAAATCTCAGCTATGACAACGGCCCGGAAGCCGATTACACCGATGTGGTGCAAGTCTCCAGGCTACAGATGTTAGATGAGTCACACCCCGCGGCCCAGCACGACTGGAGCGCCATCCCCTCTTTCGCCAAAGTGGGCATAGAGCCCGAGATCGAGGTGATCAATATTGAAGGGGTGGCGGAACAGGTTGACGATGTCCAACAGGTGTTTATGTAATTTTCATTCGGGCCTCTCGCCCTCATTTAACCGGGGCCTACACTAAAAAGCCGCCAACAACTGGCGGCTTTTTGATACCTGCCCAATGACCGGGCGATCACTCCGCCCGCATGTGTGGGAACAGCAACACGTCACGAATCGACGGCGAGTCGGTCAACAACATCACCAAGCGGTCGATGCCGATGCCCTCCCCTGCGGTTGGGGGCAAGCCATGTTCCAGCGCACGGACATAATCGGCGTCGAAGTGCATCGCCTCCTGGTCACCCGCATCTTTCTCCGCCACCTGTTGGAGAAAGCGCTCGGCCTGATCTTCCGCGTCATTCAACTCCGAAAAACCGTTGGCGATTTCCCGCCCACCGACAAAAAATTCAAAACGATCGGTGACAAACGGATCTTCATCATTACGCCGCGCCAACGGCGAGACCTCGGTCGGATAGGCGGTGATAAAGGTGGGGTCCATCAGCCGGTGCTCAACGGTCTTTTCGAAGATCTCGATTTGCACTTTACCCAGGCCGTAACTTGGCTTTAGCGGAATCTCCAGGCGTTCAGCCACCGCACGCGCCTTCTCCAGATCGTCCAGCTCAGCCTCGCTGATGTCGTCATTGAAGTGCAGGATTGACTCCTTCACCGACATGCGCGCAAAGGGTTTACCGAAGTCGTAGGTTTCACCCTGGTAGGTCACTTGGGTTGATCCCAATACAGTCTCGGTAAGCGAGCGCAGCATATCTTCGGTGAGATCCATCAGATTGTGGTAATCCGCGTAGGCCTCGTAGAACTCCAGCATGGTGAACTCTGGATTATGACGGGTGGAGAGCCCTTCATTACGAAAGTTGCGGTTGATCTCATAGACCTTTTCAATGCCACCGACCACCAGCCGTTTCAGGTAGAGCTCTGGCGCAATACGCAGAAACAGCTCCATATCCAGAGCGTTGTGGTGAGTCACAAACGGGCGCGCAGTGGCGCCGCCGGGGATCACCTGCATCATCGGCGTTTCGACCTCGACGAAGCCGGCGTCGAGCATATACCGGCGAATAAACTGTACCGCCTGGCTGCGAATGCGGAACACCCGCCGCGTATCCTCGTTCATGATCAGGTCGACGTAACGCTGCCGGTACTTTTGCTCGTGATCTGTGAGCCCGTGAAATTTTTCGGGTAACGGCCGCAGCGACTTGGTCAGCAGTTCGATACTTTGCGCCTTGATGCTCAACTCCCCGGTGTTGGTTTTGAACACCTTGCCGCAGACGCCGAAGATATCGCCGATATCGGCATGTTTGAACGCTTCGAACGCCTCCTCGCCGATCGCGTCCCGGC
>JAKSCN010000516.1 GCA_022360595.1 Chromatiales bacterium | reverse complement strand
CCGCCCCGCCTCTAGCGCCTTATAGAGCGTGGGAGCATCTTCCGGCTCAACCCCAATCACTTTCACTTCGGGATAGAGATACTTCACATAGGCTGCCACACCGGCAAGTAGCCCACCGCCTCCAACCGGAATAAAGATAGCGTCGGGCGGCCCCTGATGTTGATGAACAATTTCCATACCAATAGTCCCCTGCCCAGCAATCACAACTGGGTCAGCAAAGGGATGAATAAAGGTATAGCCCTCCTCCTCAACCAGGGTTAACGCATGTTCATAGGCCTCATCATACGAATCCCCCCAAAGCACTGCCTTGGCTCCATGGCTCCGCACCGCTTCAATCTTGATAGGTGGCGTCGTCTTTGGCATAACAATCTGAGCTTTGATGCCCAGGCGCTTGGCTGACAACGCCACCCCCTGAGCATGATTACCCGCAGAGGCCGCTATCACCCCAGCAGCTTTCTCCTCCTCCGACAGGCTTTTAATCTTGTTGTAGGCGCCACGCAACTTAAACGAGAAGACAGGCTGCAGATCTTCGCGCTTGAGAAAGACATCATTGGATAGGCGCTCAGACAACCGCTTGGCATTATCCAGCGGAGTCTCTTTCACCACATCGTAGATTTGCGCCCGTAAAATGTTTTCAATATAGCTTAAAGGCATACAGCAACCCCTGTTGATGATCGATTTTGCTTGATTCCATACCCCTATAAACAGGGCTGCAATGACATACTCTTATGGCAAAGCTATCATACATTAATAAAGATTATTGGTAGGAGCCCTTTTATGGATCAGGATCAACTGAAAATGAAGGCCGCCGAGGCCGCTATAGACTATATCGGAAACAGTAGAATCATTGGCGTGGGAACCGGCTCAACGGTAAATCACTTCATCGATTTTCTGGCAAAAATCAAAAGCAAAATCGAGGCTACTGTCTCCAGCTCTGAAGCCTCTACTGAACGCCTAAAGTCTTACGGCATTCCTGTACTTGATCTCAATGCGGCCGGTGAGCTGGATATCTATGTTGATGGAGCAGACGAATCAAACCGCAATCTTCAACTGATCAAAGGAGGTGGCGGCGCACTGACCCGAGAGAAGATTATTGCTGGCGCCAGCAAGAAATTTATCTGCATTGCCGACTCAAGCAAACTGGTGGATGTACTCGGCGATTTCCCGTTACCAGTAGAAGTGATCCCCATGGCCCGCAGCCATGTCGCACGTCAACTGGTAAAACTGGGGGGAACACCGGTATGGCGAGAGAACTTCATCACTGACAATGGCAATATCATTCTGGATGTTCACAATCTCAGAATCATGGAACCCGTCAAACTTGAGCAAGAAATTAATACTATTGCCGGCGTAGTGACTACAGGCATTTTTGCTATCCGCCCAGCAGACACTCTACTGCTGGCCAGTGTAGATGGCATCCAAACTATTGAATAGATAGCCAAATATCCCTATAAGCGAAAAGGCCAGAACATTATTCACGTGATCTGGCCTTTTTAATGGGTATACACCTGGATAACTTTAAGCATTTCTGCAAACACTAAAAATCGGATTATCGCACACAAAAAACGGAGTCCAAAGACTCCGTTTTTTACAACTCAATTTCGTTTAAACGAAATTAGAAGTCGTGACGGATACCAACACCAAAGCGGTCAGTATCTCGGTCGAATGCATCACTAGGATCATTTTCGGTCATGTCATACTCAGCAAAAATACGAGTACGCTTAGAGAAGCTGTGCTGTACACCCAGAATTATTTCTTCAACGTCAGAGTCAGTCTCGCCGTATTTAACACGAACTGTATTATTACCAAAATATGCTTCAGCTGCTATTGCCCACGCATCATCGTCGCCAACATCGGTATCTACGTCTTCGTACTGAGCGATGATAGCGAAGTTATCCGCTTTATACTTACCCGCAATACCCCACAGGGTTCTATCAGAAGCATCCTCAAAACCCAGGTAAGAAGCGCCAACGCTGAAAGGACCATTAGCATAGTCCAGAGAGATGTTATAGATATCGACGTTATCGTCACCCATATCCAACTCATTCTCAGAGATAACAAGTGCAACACTCGCGGTTAGCCCATTGAAGTTAGGGCTAACGTAAGCCAACGCATCACCAACACGGGTTTCACCGAGGTACACATCGTTAGTGCGAGGCAGCTGGAAAATATCAGTTTTATCTACAGTTTTGTAGTAAGGGGTCCATTGACGACCAACAGCGACGGTACCGAAGCCACCAGCCAGACCGACGTAGCCTAAACGATTATTAGGCATGCTCGCAGGACCAGTACCATGACCATCTGCAGTTTCAACGTGCCATTCGAGCTGGTAAACAGCTTTCAGGCCGTTACCCAGATCTTCAGAACCTTTAACGCCCAGACGTGAAGCGTTGTCCTCTACGTCCCAAGTATCGTCACCATCATCAACATCGGTGTGAACGACAGAGTTATTGATACGACCGTACAGAGTGGTGTCTGCACTAGCAGCCATTGGAGCAACCATAGCGGCTGCGATAGCAATAGTAAGAAGCTTCTTGTTCATTTAGAACTCCCGCTGTTTCAGAGAAATTACGCAATGCAAAACGGATATTAGCCGTCATAATGTGTTTTTGCAACATTTTTTTGAAAAAAAGCCACAAAAAATAAACTTGTTGCAAAAAACATACACGAAACATTTGCCTGCAGACAGCCCGTATATGTTTTCACCTATTATTCATCAAGTTAAAGATAATTTCTAGATTTTTGTTGATATGGCAATTTTATCCTATCGCTCAGACAACATACGTCAGTGGATCATCACCTACAAATATTGGCAAAAAAACACCAAGTAGAACCCCAATAATTAAAGTATGTAGCATCCAGAACACAGGGGCCTGCGAAAAGAGGGGGGCGCTTCCAGCGGGGAAAATTCTGTAGCCGTTTAATGCTACTACCGCATTGATCAATGCAATATCACATGAAACCCATTACAGGACAGGAATAAAAAAGCCCGCACTAGGCGGGCTTTAATATTGGCTGGGGATGGAGGATTCGAACCTCCACATACGGAGTCAGAGTCCGCTGTCCTGCCATTAGACGAATCCCCAAACATCCGCTGAAGAGAGTCTCTCCAGAAACGCCGACCGCAACAACAGCGCAAGCCGACTCGGATAACAATTAACGCTTTGAGTACTGAGGACGCTTACGGGCTTTATGTAGCCCCACTTTCTTACGCTCTACAGCACGCGCATCACGGGTCAACAGACCGGCGCGACGCATGACTGAATGCAGGCTTTCGTCGTACTGCGCCAGTGCACGTGCAATACCGTGGCGAATCGCACCAGCCTGGCCGGTAGTACCGCCACCGTTGACGTTGACTTTAATGTCAACCTTATCCAACAGCTCGGCGATCTCTAATGGCTGGCGAACAACCATACGCGCAGTTTCACGACCGAAGTACTGATCCAACGGGCGGTTGTTGACGAGGATCTCGCCGTTTCCAGAGCTCAGATAGACGCGAGCAGAGGAGCTTTTACGTCTTCCGGTAGCATAATTAGTGGTTTCTGCCATTTTACTATTCCGATTAGGGTATTCAGATATCCAGTGGCTGAGGCTGCTGCGCCTGATGCTGATGCTCAGCGCCAGCGTACACTTTCAGCTTTTTGAACATTGCACGGCCCAGAGGATTCTTGGGCAACATACCTTTGACCGCACCTTCCAGCACACGCTCGGGCGCCTTGGCCAGCAGCTTTTCCAGGCTGATGGACTTCAGGTTGCCGATGTAGCCTGTGTGATGGTGGTATATCTTGTCTTTCATCTTGTTACCGGTCACACGGATTTTTTCGGCGTTAACCACAACGATGTAGTCGCCAGTATCCACGTGCGGCGTGTATTCAGGTTTATGCTTCCCGCGCAAACGGTGGGCGATTTCGCTGGCCAGACGCCCAAGGGTCTTGTCCTCAGCGTCAATCAGGTACCAGTCGCGGCGAACCTCAGCGGGTTTTGCACTTACGGTTGTCATTCGATTAGCTCCAACGGAGTCTCAAGTTAAATCGCTTGAAAAAAGAGCGCGAATGTTACCGAACTCTCTAGCTTATGGCAAGTACTGATTTAATTTGAGTGCAAAAAAATAGGCCCGGCAGATGCCGAGCCTTAATTATAAAGTATTCAAAACCACCAAAGGAGGATGGAGGAGTACTGAATGCTCAAAACCACTCAGTATTAAAATTCTCTAATATTTTAACTTTCTTGTCAACACTACTAGCACGCCTTTCATTTAGCCCGCAGAAGAGAGTAAAATCGCCGCTTTACCCGAACAGCCTCAATGCTTGTGAAGCAGACAGAGATATCCCAGGAAGCCGATCGTTGCGTCAAATGCGGCCTCTGCTTACCGCATTGCCCTACCTATAAACTAACGCAAGATGAGAGCGACTCACCACGTGGACGAATCGCTTTAATCCAGGCCGTGGCGAACGATCAACTCGATATCGCCGACGCCCAGTTTCATCTTGACAGATGCTTAAGCTGCCGTGCCTGCGAGGCCGCCTGCCCCTCTGGAGTCAAATACGGCAAACTGATCGATGGGATTCGCACCTATCAAGCGCAAAATCTCTCAACAAAAATCAGCAACCTGCTGATCTCAACACTATCTTATAAGCGCGCGACCAGCTCACTACTCAAACACTACCTTGATTCACCGTTGCGCCCGTTGGTGAGACGCTTGGGCAGCAAGCAGCTTCGGCGCATGGATGATCGGTTACCTGATCAAATCACCCCTCCCATCAAGCCACGCACCACCTCTGCCCCGAAAGGCGCCATCGCCTTTTTTACCGGGTGTGTAAGCAATCTGGTCGACCAGCAGATTATAGAAGCCAGCATCCGTGTATTAGAACATTGCGGCTATCAGGTCATGATCCCCGATCAACAAGGCTGTTGCGGTGCTATTCATCTGCACAACGGCGATACCGCCAGGGCCAAACAGCTCGGCCAAAATAATCGGAAGGCCTTCAACTCACTAGAGGTCGAAGCGATCATAAACTGCGTCAGTGGATGTGGCGCACAATTGCAGGAGTACGACCAAATTGGAACCCCGCTGCCGCACCCGGTGATGGACATTAGTGACTTCCTGATTCAACACCAGGCAATTACCCCACAGCAGCTCAGGCCACTAGACCAAACCGTACTACTGCATACACCTTGCACATTAAAAAATGTTGTGGGCGCCGCAGACAGCCCAGGCCAGCTATTGGCACTCATCCCTGAACTGACTGTCATACCACTCCCACTCAACGACTGCTGCGGTGCCGCCGGCAGCTTTATGCTGAGCCAGCCAGATCTCGCCGACCGGCTGCGCGAACCTTTCATTCAGAGCATAAAAGAGCAGCAACCGGATATAATCGCCACCTCAAACACCGGCTGTGCCATGCATTTACGCGCCGGCACCCACGCTGCTGGATTGACTACCAGCATCCAGCATCCAATCGAGTTGATCGCACAACAACTAATCGATTAACTACTAACTACTTGGCAGCCCGATCACTTTTTCTTACCCTAATGGTTATGAAATCACGCCACTACACATCCGCCGACGATTTGATGATCGGCATTGACCAGGCTCTACGCACACTATTTGGGCAACCCCAGGTGACTGAGCGCCCCAATCCGGCTGACGCTGAAGCTGAAACCGAGCAGGGTGAAGAGCAGCGACTGCACACCGCTCGGCTCATGCGTATCAACCACACGGGAGAAGTATGCGCCCAAGGCCTCTATCAGGGCCAGGCTTTAACCGCACGGCTACCGGAAGTGCGTGAAAGCATGGAGAGAGCTGCTCAAGAGGAAAACGACCATTTGGCTTGGTGTGAGTCACGCCTCAAGCAGCTCGACAACCGCAAGAGCTACCTCAACCCTTTCTGGTATGCCGGGTCATTTACAATTGGAGCCATCGCCGGTTTGGCTGGAGACAAGTGGAGCCTCGGTTTCGTCGCCGAGACGGAACATCAGGTAACAGCCCATCTGGACGATCATCTCGCCCAACTTCCGACCAATGACGACAAAAGCCGTGCTATCCTCAATCAGATGCGCGAAGATGAGCTGCACCACGCCACAGTCGCGCTAGAGGGCGGTGGCGCACCACTGCCCGCCCCCATCAAGCTGGCGATGAATCTCACTTCCAAGCTAATGACTAAAAGCGTCTACTGGATATAGACAGCCGTTACGCCTCCACCAACTCAAAATCATGGGTAATATCGACCACCTGCCCCAGCATGATGGAGGCTGAACAGTATTTCTCGGCGCTCAGTGATACCGCCCGCTCAACCGCCTTTTCTGTCAGCCCCTCGCCGGCAACGATGAAATGAACATGGATTCGGGTAAACACCTTGGGATCCTGTTCCGCCCGCTCCGCCTGCAACTCAACTTCACAGCGCGACACATTATTGCGTCCTTTCTTCAGGATATGGACAACATCAAACTGCGTGCATCCACCCAGGCCAAGCAGCATCATCTCCATCGGGCGAACCCCCAGATTCTGCCCGCCGAAATCGGGCGGCCCGTCCATCACTACCGCGTGGCCACTGCCGGACTCACCAACCATCAGTGTTTTCTCCACCCATTTAATGCGTGCTTTCATCACATCCTCACAAGTTTTTTGATCTTTGCAGACTAGCACACATCGACAACGAACTGGAGCTAACCTAGAATCCTATGTGGAACTGTGTATTGCGTAGAGACATTTGCCTATGAGTATTATTAAACCCCCAGAACAAGAGCCGGCTTTTTTACAACCGTTTCTATCGTTCTGCCACCGGCGCAGGTATCCGGCCAAGACCGACATTATCCATCCCGGCGATCCGGCGGATATTCTCTACTATCTGATTGATGGCTCAGTCACTATCATTATTGAAGATGAAGAGGGGCGGGAAATTATTCTCACCTACCTCAACAAGGGCGATTTTATTGGTGAGATGGGGCTATTCACCCCTGCATCGAACCGTAGTGTGCTGGTACGCACCCGCAGCGAGTGCATGCTGGCAGAGATCAGCTACGCACGCCTGGCTCAGCTATTTGACAGCGATCTCCAACAATACACCAAAGAGATTCTATTCGCGCTAGGCGGACAACTGACTCAGCGCTTGCTCAATACAAGCCGCAAAGTCGGACATCTCGCCTTTCTGGATGTGACCGGACGAATCGCCGGCACTCTGCTTGAACTGTGCAAACAGCCCGATGCCATGACTCACCCCGACGGCATGCAGATCCGCATCACACGCCAGGAGATCGGCCGTATTGTCGGCTGCTCACGCGAAATGGCTGGGAGAGTCTTGAAAAACCTGGAAGAGCAGGGGCTGATTAGCGTTAAAGGGAAAACTATCGTTGTCTTTGGCACCCGCTAAAGGTCAGGCCCTGTAAGGGCCTCCCCTATTTTCTCAATGCACTGCCCTGTTTAGTCAGATCATCCTCATTGCCGAACTGGCCGTCAGGGCCAGCAGAGGTAACGCGGTATTCAGAACCATCAACACTGTACTGAAAAGGCTGCCCCCAACCATCGACCATCTCATCATCAGCCATACCAAGATCCTGCTGCAGACGCTCCAAAGTAACCTGGTTCGGGTCAAAGCCTGAACCGAACTGAATCATCCACACCTTCACCGACCTGAAAAGGCCATCCAGTCGCTGATTAGTTGCTGCAAGCTCCGGATCTGCTGGCGGCGCTTCCACCTGAACTACCGGAGACGACTGGGGCTCAGGCGATACAACAACTTCCGGCTCGCCGGTCAGCATAGGTAGGGCTAACCATACCGCCCCAACTATAACCAACGCGCCCCCAGCCCAAACCAGATAGCGTTTGTAATCTAGCGGCGTTGACTTAGCCTGCTCAAGCCGGATTACCGTAGGCTGTTCAAAAAATGTGCCTGTGTTCAGCATACTATCCGCATCAGGCTTGCCTGTCTCAGACGGCGTTTCAGCATTAACCGACTCCGGTTGATCGTCCGAAGGGCCCTCCTGCTCCTCATCTCCAGGTTTGGGGATGTTGATTTTGACCACCTCCTCTGGCGGTGGCGCCGACGCCAGAATAATCTCCTCACCTTTGATCTGAGGGTCATTCTCCAGCTCTTCAATTACATCCGTAGGCTCATCGACAGGCACCAGCTCCAGCTCATCAGGCCAATCCTGTTCAACTTCCTGATCCTCAGCAACTCTCTCAGTAACTTGCGGCTGTAAATCATTTTCATCGATCTCAAAATCGAGGGTTAAATCACTACTGACAACGGCATCTGCTCCCACAGCACTCTCTGCTAGGCTCTCCTGCTCAGCTTGAACTGTGGTGGCAGACGGGGTTGCTGAAGGGGTACTGTTAGCCGCCTTCGACTCGACCGCAAACCGCTCCAGATGACACTCAATACCCCGCTCCACCAGCTTCTGTCGCAGATGATCCGCCTTCGCAAAAGCCAGCGGTTTACGAATGAGCGACTTCTTCCCCTTCAGCAGAGTGTTAGCCTGCTCCGGGGACAGCCTCAACAGATGACACAGGTGTTCCAACGACTCTTCACGATCAAAGCCATCTATCAACCCACCACTTAGCGCTAGCTGAAACTTCTCTTCACTCATGCCCCACTCCGAGCTCACTACACCTGCTATCAGACAACCTCTACATTGAGGACAACACCATCGACCCCGATCACCTTCACCCTGGTCCCTGCCGCGCAGTCACTGCCGGTAATTTTCCAAGTAGAGTCATCCACTTTAATCTTCCCATGCCCATTCACTATCGGCTCCTCCAAGGTAAACACCCGATCCACATACTGCTCACCACGCCGGTTTAGACGCGGTTGATCTGTTTCAATCGGACGCCGTTTCAATACGCGATGCCACAAAACAATACTCGCCACACTAAAAATGGCGAACATCAGAAATTGTGCCTCCCAGCCGAGATCGGGTACGGCCAATAAAACCAGGCCAACAACACCCGCTGCCACCCCCAACCAGAGGAAAAACGCCCCTGGCGAGAAAACCTCGAAAATCACTAAAATCAGCGCCGCTACCCACCACTGCCAGTAGGTAACGTTATCCAGCCACTCCATTACACCTCTCCCTGTCGCTGCTTCAGGGCCTCTTTAGCCACTTCAGCAATACCACCGACCGAGCCGATCAAGCTAGACGCCTCAAGCGGCATCATGATCAGTTTTTGATTGTCCGCCGTGGCGATATTCTGCAGCGCTTCAGTATACTTTTGGGCAATAAAGTAGTTGATAGCATTCACGTCACCCTTAGCGATTGCCTGGGAGACCAACATCGTCGCCCGGGCCTCGGCCTCAGCCAAACGCTCTCTCGCCTCAGCCTCGCGGAATGCTGCTTCCTTTTCGCCCTCAGCCTGAAGAATGGCCGCCTGCTTTTCACCTTCCGCCCGCAGAATCTCCGACTGACGCTCCCCCTCTGCTTCAAGAATATTGGCGCGCTTATCACGCTCCGCCTTCATCTGACGGGCCATCGCATCCACCAGATCCCTGGGAGGAGTGATATCCTTGATTTCGATACGGGTCACCTTCACACCCCAAGGGGTAGTTGCATCGTCCACTACATTCAGTAGTTGGGCGTTAATCACATCACGCTGAGAGAGCAGCTCATCCAGATCCATGGAGCCCATAACGGTACGAATATTGGTCATGGTCAAATTGAGAATCGCATGCGTCAGATTATTCACCTCATAAGCGGCTTTGGCCGCATCAAGGATCTGATAGAAGACCACACCATCGACCGTGACCATAGCATTATCACGAGTGATTACCTCCTGTGACGGCACGTCCAGCACCTGCTCCATCATATTCAGCTTGGCACCTATGATATCGACCACTGGCAGAATAAGGTTTAGCCCCGGACGTAAGGTTTTCGTATAGCGCCCAAAACGTTCCACCGTGTACTCCATCCCCTGGGGCACACGCTTCACACCAAGAATGACAATAATCACTGCCAGAACCGCCAAAACCAACACAAAATATTCCATACTCGCTCCATTGAAACTTGGGCACACAAAATCTCTCAAAGTATATCGTTAAATACTTACGCCGTAAGCCGCGATCCAGCCACATCAGCAAGCTTTCTATTGCCAAATGGCACATTTCTTCATAAAACTTATTTTTCCCGGTATTGAATTTATAATAAATTCTACTTATATTAGACTTTAATTATATTCTTATTGCTAGAGACCGCTCTAACCATGAAAAAAACATTCGTCTTTACTCTGCTTTGGCTCTTAGCAAGCCATCCTGCATCCGCAGAAGAGCAACTGGCCGTTGCCAATGCGGAGATGCGGGAAATTCCTAAAACCCACCGCCTGGACGGTGTAGTGGAAGCAGTCAATCAGACCACCGTCTCTGCTCAAACCCAAGGACAAATTGAGGCGATCTTTTTCGATATTGATGACTTCGTTGAGAAAGATGCCCTGATCATCCAGCTCAAAGACACCCAGCAGCGCGCCAGCCTGGACCAAGCCCAGGCCGAGGTGAAATCGGCCAACGCCCGCCTGCAAGAGGCACAGGATGAGTTCACGCGGGTAAAAGGGGTCTACTCCAAGCAGCTCGTCTCTCAGTCCGCCATGGATAAAGCCAACACTGCGCTGAAGCAGGCGCTGGCTCAGCGCGATGCAGCAAAAGCGGGCTTAAAGCAGGCACGGGAGCAGCTTGAATACACCAAAATCCGGGCGCCGTATTCAGGTATTGTGACCGAGCGTCATGTTGAACTTGGCGAGATTGCCACACCAGGCCAAAAGATGATGAGCGGTATCTCGCTGGATCAACTCCGAGTCAATGTCGACGTACCGCAAAGTCTGGTTGCCGCCATTCGCCGCAGCGGCGAAGCGCATGTACAGCAACCGGGTAACGGCTACATCAAAGCTGAAAAACTGACCATTTTCCCCTATGCGGACAGCGCCAGTAACACCTTCAAAGTGCGCCTCTATCTGCCGGATGGGAGCAAAAATATGTTCCCCGGCATGTACGTAAAAACCGCCTTCGTGATCGGCCACTACCAACGCCTGCTCATTCCCGCAGAAGCAATGGTCTATCGCAGTGAAGTGACCGGTGTATATGTCGTAAACAAGTCCGGCAAAATCACTTTCCGCCATATCCGTACCGGTGGAAAAGCCGCTACAGGGGAGATAATAGTTCTGGCGGGACTGGATGCGGGTGAACAGGTTG
>JAKSCN010000311.1 GCA_022360595.1 Chromatiales bacterium | reverse complement strand
TGCCTTTGTATCGAATCGATTTAACTGGGCTCTTATCCAGCCAAGGCAGGAAGAACATCACAGCAATCGCCGCGAACATAGCAACAACGCCTGGGAACGCTGAACCAGCAATTGAAGGCACCGCACGCAAAATTGCATAGAACGGTGTGAAGTACCACACCGGCGCAATGTGCTCAGGTGTCTTCAGCGGATTGGCTGGTTCAAAGTTGGGATGCTCGATGAAGTAGCCGCCCATCTCTGGAGCAAAGAAGACCACTGCCGCAAAGATGAACAGGAAGCCAGCCACACCGGCGATATCTTTCACTGTGTAGTAAGGGTGGAATGGAATGCCGTCTTTCGGGATACCGTTCTCATCCTTGTTCTTCTTGATTTCGATACCGTCGGGGTTGTTGGAACCGACTTTATGCAGGGCAACAATGTGCACGAAAACCAACGCAGCCAACAGGAATGGCAACAGGAAGTGCAACGCAAAGAAACGGTTCAACGTAGCATCAGAGATGACGTAGTCACCACGAATCCAGACGCCCAGATCAGGACCAACCACCGGCACAGCGGAGAACAGGTTAACAATAACCTGGGCGCCCCAGTAGGACATCTGGCCCCAAGGCAACAGATAACCCATGAAGGCTGTCGCCATCATCACCAGGTAGATAATCACACCGATGATCCACAACAGCTCACGCGGTTTGCGGTAAGAGCCATACATCAGACCGCGGAACATGTGGAGGTAGATCACCACAAAGAAGGCGGAAGCGCCGGTAGAGTGGAGGTAACGGATTAACCAGCCCCAGTCCACATCGCGCATGATGTATTCAACGGAACCGAAGGCCAGATCGGCATCGGGTTTGTAACTCATAGCCAGCCAGACGCCGGTCAAAATCTGGTTAACCAGCACCAACAGTGCCAGTGAGCCAAAGAAGTACCAGAAATTGAAGTTCTTCGGTGCATAGTATTCGGCCAGATGCTCATTCCACACCTTGGTCAGTGGGAAACGTTCATCGATCCAGCCTACGAAGTTTTTCATCGCGCTCATCAGGCCGCTCCTTTATCGACACCAACCAGAATGGTTGTATCGGTCAGGTAGTGATAAGGAGGGATCTCCAGGTTCTTCGGTGCGGGTACACCAGAGTAGACGCGGCCCGCCAGATCAAACTTGGAGCCGTGACACGGACAGAAGAAACCACCTTTCCATGCGTCACCACCCAGATCAGCCGCGCCCAGATCGGGACGGTAGGTTGGCGAACACCCCAGGTGAGTACAGATACCCACAGCCACCAGGTATTTCTCCTTGATTGACCGTGTTGGGTTCTGGCAGTAATCGGGCTGCTGCCCGGCATCTTCAGAGGCAGGATCGAGCAATTCGCCGTCCAAGGACGACAAATCGTTCAAATTCTGCTCGGTACGATATACGATCCAGACAGGCTTGCCACGCCACTTGACGCGGAGCATCTGCCCGGGTTCGAGCTTGCTGATATCAGCTTCTACAGGTGCACCCGCGGCTTTGGCTTTCTCACTGGGGGCCCAGGCCGCCAGAAAAGGATAAACTACAAAGCCGGCGCCCACGGCACCCACCACGCTTGTTGCGGCTGTTAAAGTCCGCCGCTTTTTCAGATCCACGCCATCTGCGCTCATTATGTATAACTCCCGGAGTAGGCTGGATAAATTCCAACAGCTTCAGATATGCCCCGAAATGTAAGATCTCGGGAAAATCAGAATATTCTGATATTTACCCCAAAATTAGACCGCGCATTCTCTTACATGCGTCGGCACAGGTCAAGATTTTCGTCTTTTTTGAAGGGATATCAATGCGTTTTATCAACGCCCCAAAATTGGCTATACCGGATTGTCGATATCGATATACTGGTGACTCACCCCAAACTGCTCCACCAAATGCTCACCCAACGCCTGAACACCATAGCGTTCGGTAGCGTGATGCCCCGCCGCAAAATAGTGGACACCCAACTCACGTGCAAGATGTACCGTCTGTTCAGAGATCTCCCCCGAAATAAAGGCGCCACACCCCAGGCCGACAGCCTGCTCAATGTAACTCTGAGCAGCACCGGTACACCATCCCACCTGCCTGATCAGATCATCGCCACCAGCGATGTGTAATGGCTCACGCCCCAGGCGATCGGTTATATGTTCAGTCAGCGCTTGCGGCGACATTGGCTCTCGCGGAAAGCCACCCCAGATCAACCCTTTATCATGCAACGCTGCGACATTGTCGAAACCGAACAACTCCCCCAAACGGCGGTTGTTCCCCAGTTGAGGATGAGCATCCAACGGCAGATGATAGGCCAACAGACTTACACCACCCTGGATCAACGCGCGCACCCGATTGCCTTTCAATCCGGTCAGTGGTGCTGGCTCACCCTTCCAGAAAAAGCCGTGATGCACCAATAGCAGATCGGCATTGGCACCCACTGCCGCGTCAATCAGCGCCTGACTTGCTGTCACCCCTGTCACGACGTGCTTGATTTCAACCTGACCGGCATCCACCTGCAGACCATTCGGACAGTAGTCATCAAACTCATTGGTCTGCAGCAGTTGATTACAATGAACAACCAAGTCTGAAAGCTTAACCGGCACGTTGTCGATCCTTACTCTTCTTTAGATAAGTGTGTTGGGGTATGCTGACGCCATGTTAGCACAGGCTCAAGGATGGCCGAACCGGCTTAAGGCCACTCAAGACCTTCCTCTATTGATATACCACGACAGGTTATAATCTCTCTTATGCACAACAGACGTTTGTTCACTTTTATTTTGATCTCTGTAGTGGCTGGGTTGATCGGTGCATTAGCCGTTAAGCTGTTACTCATCGACAATGGCCGGAGCGCTATTCTCAGAACAGCCATCCCCATGGAAGGGCCCGTCTCTTATGCCAGTGCGGTTCAGCAGGCAGCTCCCTCGGTAGTCAACATTTATACTTCAAAACTCACGATAGAACGGCGCGACAGTCTGTTTGACGATCCACTGTTTCGTCGTTTTTTTGGCGATCAATTCACCAGCAAGCCACGCAAAAAGCTGCAGACCAGCCTGGGCTCTGGGGTAATCATCAGCGACGAAGGTTACATCCTGACCAATCACCATGTCATTGCCGGCGCCGATGAGATCCAAGTAGTGCTCTCCAACGGCCGCAACCTGAAAGTTGAGGTAGCAGGCACCGATCCGGACACAGATCTGGCTGTGTTAAAAACCGATGCGGACGATCTGCCGGTAATCACCGTTGGCAACGCAGAACATCTCCAGGTGGGCGATGTGGTGCTCGCCATCGGCAACCCTTTCGGTGTTGGCCAGACAGTAACGATGGGAATTATCAGCGCCACCGGCCGTAGCCAGCTCGGCATCAACACCTTTGAGAATTTCATCCAGACCGATGCCGCCATCAACCCCGGCAACTCGGGAGGGGCGTTGATCAATGCCTACGGCGACCTGATCGGCATCAACACCGCCATCTTCTCCAAGAGTGGCGGCTCCCAAGGCATCGGCTTTGCCATTCCAGTCACCTTAGCAAAAGGGGTGATGGATCAGATTCTAAAGCGCGGCCGAGTGGTGCGCGGCTGGCTTGGCATCGCCGGGCAAGACATTACGCCAGAGCTGGCAAAATCCTTTGGCTTGAGCGAGGCCAGAGGGGTACTGGTTTCCGGTGTGCTGGAAGGTGGTCCCGCCGACCTGGCAGGTATCGAACCGGGAGACATCATTACCCAGATCAACAACAGAGTCCCTTCCAGCTCCCATGAGATCCTGGATATCGTCTCTGCGCTACCACCAGGCTCAAGTGTAAAAATTCAAGGCTGGCGGGGTGACCTGCGCATGGAGACAGAGGCGATTGTCAGCGAACGGCCGCGCGACAGTCGCCGCCAATAAGCTTTCAAAGAATAGTGTTCAACGCATCCACCAAACGCTGGTTCTGCTCCGGCGTACCGATGGTGATGCGCAGATGCTGATCGATACGCGGCTTGTTGAAGTAACGTACGATAACGCCTTTCTGACGCAGTGCTGCAGCCAGCTCAGCAGCATCGTGCTGCGGATGACGGGCAAATACAAAATTGGCTGACGAGGGAACCACATCAAACCCCATCTTCTGGAGATCGATAGCCAGCTTTTCGCGCGAAGCGATGACCCTACCGTTCATCTCCCGAAAATAGTCATCATCTTCAAAAGCAGCCACGGTGGCAGCGATAGCAAGACGATCCATTGGATAGGAGTTGAAGCTGTCCTTCACTCGCACCAAACCGGCAATCAGATCAGCATCCCCCAGAGCGACACCGATGCGCAGCCCCGCCAAGGCTCGGGACTTCGATAGCGTCTGAATCACCAGCAGGTTGGGATAGCCATCAACCAGAGCGGCAGCACTCTCACCACCAAAATCGATATAGGCCTCATCCACCACCACAACCGATTCGGTATTCATCCGCAGCAACCGTTCGATCTCACTCAACGGCAGCAGACGACCCGTTGGCGCATTGGGGTTGGGAAAAATAATACCGCCATTGGCATGCCGGTAATCATCCACCTGCAGAGAGAAATCCTCCGCCAGGGGGATCGCTTTATATTCAATACCATAGAGCCTGCAGTAAACCGGATAAAAACTATAGGTAATATCCGGAAACAACAGCGGCCTGGACTGTTGGAACAGGGCAAAAAAGGTGTGCGCCAACACCTCATCTGAACCATTACCGGCAAACACCTGCTCCAGTTTCAGGCCGTAGTAGTCGGCGACGGTCTGGCGCAACTTCTCAGCCGTCGGATCGGGATAGAGCCGCAGGCCGTCACCCAGCTCCCCACGAATCGCCTCGATCACCTTGGGCGATGGGCCATAAGGGTGCTCGTTGGTATTTAGCTTGACCAGATTCTCGATCTGCGGCTGCTCCCCAGGCACATAGGGAGAGAGCTGTTCAACAATCGGACTCCAGTAGCGGCTCATAGCACAATCCTAACTATTTCTTCTCAAAACGATATTCGGCCGAACGGGCGTGTGCCGTCAGCCCTTCGCCTCTCGCCAACACCGACGCGGTGCGACCCAGAGTATCACTGCCTGCTTCCGAAACCATAATCAGACTGGAACGCTTCTGAAAGTCGTAGACACCCAGTGGTGATGAGAAACGCGCCGTACGCGAGGTGGGCAACACGTGATTAGGGCCTGCACAGTAATCACCCAGCGGTTCGGAAGTATAGCGCCCCATAAAGATGGCGCCTGCGTGCTTGATCTGCTTCACGACAGCCTGTGGATCTTCCACCGACAGCTCCAGGTGTTCAGGCGCAACATAGTTGGAGACTTCACACGCCTCATCCATATCGGAACAGACGATTAGCGCACCACGGTCTTTCAGCGCCGTAGCAATAATCGGCTCACGCTCCATGGTGGGCAGCAGCTTATCGATGCTGGCCTTCACCTGAGCGACGAACTCGGCATCCGGGCAGACCAGAATGGACTGGGCATCTTCATCGTGTTCAGCCTGGGAGAAGAGATCCATCGCCACCCAGTCAGGGTCGGTTTCACCGTCGCAAATCACCAAGATCTCAGAAGGACCGGCTACCATATCGATACCGACCTGACCAAACACGGCGCGCTTGGCCGTGGCCACATAGATATTGCCTGGACCCACAACCTTATCCACCGCAGGTACAGATTCAGTGCCATAAGCCAGCGCAGCAACTGCCTGGGCACCACCCACGGCAAACACTTTATCGACACCACAAATGTGGGCTGCAGCCAACACCAGCTCATTCAACTCACCACCCGGGGTGGGCACTACCATGATCAGCTCTTCCACGCCGGCCACCTTGGCCGGCAGCGCATTCATCAGCACCGAAGAGGGATAAGCCGCTTTGCCACCCGGCACGTAGAGGCCGACCCGATCCAGTGGCGTCACCTGCTGACCCAGCATAGTGCCGTCATCCTCGGTATAGCTCCAGGACTCCATCTTCTGGCGCTCATGGTAGCTCTTTACCCGCTCTGCCGCATGCTGCAACGCCTGCTGTTGATCGGCCGAAATGGTTTCCCAAGCCTGAGCCAGCCGGGATAGCGGTATCTCCAGCGCCTCAGCGCTATCGGCCTGCCAGCCGTCGAAACGGTTGGTGTAATCAAGCAGGGCCTTGTCACCATGCTGACGGATATTACGGATAATTTCGTTAACGATATTGTTAACGCTGTCATCAGAGACCGACTCCCAAGCCAGCAATTGGTCCAACTGGGCAGTGAAATCAGCATCGGCAGTATTAAGTTGGCGGATATCAGCCATAGTCACTATTCCTCAATAGGCCTGACAGAGACCACCCGTTCAGGTGGCAAAATCAAATTAAAATAAAATTCTGTGAAACCCCGGCTAAAACAGGGTCGGAACGTGATCGTTTACTGCTGTACCGCTTCGCGGAGAGAGTCGAGCAGTTGCGTCACGGTACTATGTTTCATCTTCCAGGCGGCCTTGTTGACGATCAACCGTGAACTGATGTCGGCCATATGTTCCAAGGGCACCAGACCATTCGCCTTCAAGGTATTGCCACTCTCCACCAGATCGACAATCAGGTCGGAAAGCCCTACCAATGGCGCCAACTCCATAGAGCCGTACAGCTTGATCACTTCTACCTGCTGCCCTTTGGCAGCAAAGTAGTTGCGAGCCGAGTTGACATATTTGGTGGC
>JAKSCN010000592.1 GCA_022360595.1 Chromatiales bacterium | reverse complement strand
TAAAAGATGGATCTTATTCCAACACCACTGAGACTGTTTCTAACTAGCCAGCTTCTCAACAACGCCAGCTAGATTCCCGGCAAAGTTTTCAACCACTTCGGCATCCTGCCCCTCAACCATCACGCGAATAAGCGGTTCAGTACCTGAGGCCCTGAGTAACACCCGACCGGAACCAGCAAGCTTTGCCTCCACATCAGAGACCGCCTTCTGTAGAGATTCAGAGGCCATCACCTCACTTGCCGATACTTTACTCAACTTAACATTACGCAGAATCTGTGGATATTTATCAACACTGCACAGCTCTCGAAGAGATCTACCACTCTGCTGTACAGCCGCCAACACTTGAAGCGCCGATACGACGCCATCTCCTGTCGTGGTTCGATCCAGGCAGATGATATGGCCGGACGGCTCACCACCGATTGACCACCCCTTCTGACCCAGTCGTTCCATAATATAGCGATCACCGACCTGGGTGCGTTCCAGACCTATCCCAAGCCCTTTCAGCGCATGCTCCAAACCAAGATTGGTCATCAGCGTCCCCACCACACTGCCTTGTAGGTCACCACTCTGCTGACGTGATCTAGCGATGATGTAGAGTAGATCATCACCGTCCAGTACATCGCCATTCTCATCAACCATCAGCACACGATCGCCATCGCCATCCAGTGCAATGCCAACGTCTGCTCGATACTCCCGCACCGCTTTGCTAAGGGTATCAATATGCGTGGAGCCCACCCCATCATTGATATTCAGACCATCCGGTTCAACGCCAATGGGGATCACTTCGGCGCCCAGCTCTTCAAACACATAAGGGGCAATATGGTAGGTGGCGCCATTGGCACAATCGACCACCAGGCGCAGACCTCTGAAATTCATCGCCCAGGGAATAGTGCTTTTGCAGAATTCAATATAGCGCCCGGCCGCATCGGTAACACGATAGGCCTTACCCAGATTCTCCGACGCGACTGTCGACATGGGCCTATCCAAGGCGTCCTCTATCGCCAGCTCCACCTCATCCGGTAATTTTTTTCCTTCACCGGAGAAGAATTTTATGCCGTTATCATAATGGGGGTTGTGAGAAGCACTGATCACAATGCCCGCCTGCGCGTCCAGGGTACGAGTCAGGTACGCAATACCCGGCGTCGGCATGGGGCCCAGCAGATGGATATCGACACCGGCCGCAACCAGCCCCGCCTCCAACGCTGACTCAAACAGATACCCAGAAATACGGGTATCTTTACCGATCAGTACCTTACTACCCAGACCATTGCCGAGCACCTGACCGGCCGCCCAACCGAGCTTCATGACAAATTCGGGGGTGATTTTCCCTTCACC
>JAKSCN010000183.1 GCA_022360595.1 Chromatiales bacterium | reverse complement strand
TTTGAGAAAAGCACCGTCACCACAGAGCTTGGTGAAAAGAGTTATGTTAATCAGTTCCCCATCGCAGCCAATGACCAGGTACAAGCACAGCGAAACGGCGGTGCTGTTCTCATCGATGTACTGGCCAATGATACCGATCCCGATAACGACACCATGACTATCTCCGCAGTCACCCAACCGGTGGGCGGTAGCGTGGAGAACTTTGGTGATGTGCTGAGCTTCACTCCCCAACAGGGCTTTAGCGGTCAAACCGAATTCACCTACACCATGAAAGACACTCAAGGGGCGGAGTCGCAAGCCATCGTCACTATTGAGGTAATCAATGACGGGCCTATAGCGGGGAATGATGAAGCTTTCACCAACCAGGGTGTTGCGATTACAATCGATGTGCTGGCCAACGATACAGACGCCAATGGCGACACCATGGAACTCGTGTCTGTCACACAACCCACCAACGGAAGCGCCAGCATCGAAAACGGAAAAATCGTTTACCAACCCGCGGCTGATTTTGTTGGCACCAACACCTTCAACTACACCATTAAAGATGCTGCTGGCGCAACCAGCAGCGCCCAAGTCGTCGTCACTGTATCGGACATAGCCAACACGCCTCCCGTAGCTGTTAACGATTGGCATATCACACCCTATATGTCCAGAATCAACGTTAAAGTGCTAGCCAATGACTATGACCCCGATGGCGACAAACTCACCGTTGTCAGTATCGACAATCTACCTTCACCGGAGATTGGCACTTATGAGATAAACGACAATGGTTCAATCACCCTGACGCCCACAGGCTGGAGTGGTAAAACCGTCCTAACCATCCACTACACTATCAGCGATGGACGGGGTGGTACCGACACTGCCGAGCTCTCAATCCTTGATCCTTAAGGATTGAACATAGCACCGAAAAAACCTTTTTTATTCAGGTGCAATTAATCATTAACCGGAGTTCTTTCAACTCCGGTTTTTTATGCCCAAAATACAACCACAATTAGGGCCTGTTAACACTAATACGGTGATTTTAACGCGCAAATCGCACGATTTTAGCCCTAAAGCATCTACTCACAAATTGATCAAAGATTTCTTCATGTTTGAACTATTTAAATAATCTTCTAGGGTTAAGGGTTAAGGGCACACTGAAGCAGGGAGACAACTAGAAACTTTAATAGGCAACTAAAATCCAATAAAGATAAGGTGTATCTATTTTTAGAACGACAGGGTAGAGGATTAATTCGACTAATGAAGCGAGGTCCTCTGGTTGAGTCTGAATATTATTCGTAGATAGCAGCACCCGGGATGCAACGCATCCGATCATCACTCGATCAGAGCCTCCTAACAACAGATTACTCGGGAATAGGAGTGCGCATGACAGCTAACGCCATATTTCCAGCTGAACATCCCGACATAACTTTCAGCTCGGAGTCGAGCACACTTTTTTCACGGTGTGAGTCCATGAATTTCGGGGATCTGCATTTCAAATGGGATGCAGAAACTCAGCTTCGCGCGATCATTGCGATTCACAGCACCAAATTGGGGCCGGCCCTGGGCGGCTGTCGTTGTCTGGCTTATGTCTCTGAAGTTGACGCCATCAACGACGCACTGAATCTATCTCAGGCCATGAGTTATAAGGCCGCCATCACCGGGCTCAAGCAGGGCGGCGGTAAAGCGGTGTTGATGAAGCCACCCACTATTGCTGACCGGAAAAAGTACTTCCAATCTTTTGGTGACTTTGTCGAGTCCCTTGGCGGCCGCTACATCACAGCGGTAGACAGCGGCACCAATCCGGAAGATATGGACTATATTGCCAGTCGCACCCAATATGTCGCCAGCACCAGTCGTAGCCATGGTGGTTCAGGTGATCCATCACCGTTTACTGCATTAGGTGTTCGCTATGGTATTGAAGCTGCCGTACGCCATCGACTCCAACGAGAGACATTGACAGGATTACACGCTGTCATCCAGGGAGTCGGGCACGTGGGCTATTACTTAGCAAAAGAGCTTCACAAGCTTGGCGTTAACCTGACCGTTGCTGACACAGACGGTACGGCTGTAAAAAGGTGTATAGATGAATTTGGCACATCCGCTGTCTCACCCGATGAGATCTTCTCAGTTCCGTGCGACATCTTTATCCCCTGCGCACTGGGCGGAGTGATCAATCCTAAAACAGTAAAAAAGCTGAACTGCAAAATTATCGGCGGAGCAGCCAACAATCAACTCAGTGATAGCACACTGGATGAGATTCTCGCGGCCAGGCATATACTTTATGCACCGGATTATGTCATCAACGCCGGTGGACTGATCCAGGTATCACTGGACGATCCCGTGGAGATCGAAGCGCGTATCAACGACATCCCCAATATTCTCGACGAGATCTTCACCCGCGCCAAAGCGGAAATGCGCCCGACCGGCGCCATTGCCGACATCATCGCAAAAGAGCGCTTTTATGCCAGCGCACCCACTCTTAGCAGACCCCATAACGAGGGCTAAGCCAATCAGTATGCAGGAGGCGAAGTATGGCTCAAATAGCACATTTCGATATTCACTATGATCGCTTTCTCAACGAAGCGGGTGAAGTAGAACAACCACTGCCTGAATTTGCTAAAGACACCCAGACACTGTTGTCGCTGTACAAGAATATGGTCTACACCCGCGTATATGACCAGCGCGCCATCGCACTGCAGCGCACGGGGCAGATGGGCACTTACGCCTCAATCCTGGGGCAAGAGGCGATCGGCGCTGGCGTTGGCCATGCCATGCAACGGCAAGACATCCTTGCACCCAGCTACCGTGAAGGTGGTGTCCAGTTTTTCCGTGGTGTAAAGCCTAGTGAACTCTTTCTCTACTGGGGCGGTGATGAGCGCGGCATGAATTTCAACGAAAGCCGCCAGGACTTCCCGGTCGCTATTCCCATCGCCAGCCAAGCCTGCCATGCGGTTGGAGCAGCCTACGCCATGCGTCTGCGCAAACAGCCTGCCGTTGTAGTCTGTATGCTCGGAGATGGCGGCACCTCAAAAGGGGACTTTTATGAATCGATGAATGTGGCGGGCAGTATGCAGCTACCGGTCATTTTTGTGGTCAGCAACAATCAATGGGCTATCTCGGTACGCCGCACTGATCAATCCTCTTGTGACACCCTGGCCCAAAAAGCGATCGCAGGGGGCATGCCCGGCCAACAGATTGACGGCAACGATGTCATCGCCGTTCGACACTACGTCTCATCCGCCCTCGAACGGGCCCGCACCGGTGACGGCCCATCACTGATTGAGGCGATGACCTATCGGCTTGGCGACCACACTACAGCAGACGACGCCAAACGTTATCGCTCTCAAGAAGAAGTCGACCTCCAGCACAAAAAAGAGCCTGTCGGCCGGCTACGCAACTACCTTATCGCCAATAATCTATGGAACGACGACAAAGAGCAGGCCTTGATAGCAAAGTGTGAAGAGCAGATCGAAACTGAGGTGGAGATCTATCTCGCCACTGAAGTTCAGCCTGCCAAATCAATGTTCGACCACCTCTATGCGACCCTACCGAAGTCCTTACAGTGGCAGCGGGCGCAACTACCGGGTGAGGAGTGAACCATGAACGAAATCACACTCATCGAAGCAGTCAATCGGGCCCTGGCCTACGAGCTGGCACATGACGACAGCATGGTGGTCATGGGTGAGGATGTCGGCGTCAACGGGGGTGTGTTCCGTGCTACCGACGGCCTTCAGGCTCGCTTTGGTCGTGAGCGGGTATTCGATACCCCATTGGCCGAAACAGTCATTGCCGGCATGTCCGTCGGGATGGCGGCACAAGGACTGCGCCCAGTGGCGGAGATCCAGTTCATGGGATTCATCTACTCGACCATTGACCAGATTCTTAATCACGCCTCACGGTTACGTAATCGAACTCGTGGGCGCTTGAGCTGTCCCATGGTACTGCGCGCCCCCTTTGGCGGTGGTATTCACGCCCCTGAACACCACTCAGAGAGTACCGAAGCACTGTTTGCCCATATCCCTGGTCTGCGCGTGGTGATCCCCTCATCACCATCGCGCGCTTACGGCCTGCTACTGGCAGCTATTCGCGACCCGGACCCGGTAGTTTTTCTGGAACCAAAACGTATTTACCGCCTCAACAAACAGGCTGTTGAAGACAATGGTGAAGCCCTGCCGCTGGATAGCTGCTTTGTACTGAGACCCGGTGCAGACCTTACCGTGGTGAGCTGGGGTGCAATGATCCACGAGTGCCAGCAAGCGGCAGAACTGGCGGCAGAGGCGGGGGTCGATATAGAGCTTATCGACCTGGCCACCATCAAACCTCTGGATATGGAGACCATTCTGGAATCCGTTGGGCGCACTGGCCGCTGCGTTATTGTGCACGAAGCAGCCCGCAACTGTGGTGTTGGCGCAGAGATCGCGGCCCGCTTGGCTGAAGAAGGTCTGATGTCCCTTATGGCGCCTGTCCGGCGGGTCACCGGCTATGACACAGTAATGCCGCTGTTCCGCTTGGAAGAGCACTACATGCCAAGTACCGCACGCATTCTGCAAGCAGTCAACGAGACGATGGAGTATGTATGATTATTTTCAAACTACCCGATCTGGGCGAGGGACTGGTTGAAGCAGAGATCACCACCATCCACGTCAGCGCCAACGATACCGTAAAGAAAGGCGACCTGCTGGTCTCGGTGGAGACCGATAAGGCGATTGTCGACATCCCCTCTCCCGAAGAGGGCGAGATTGCAAAAATCTTCTGCAATGAAGGCGATATCGTTCATGTCGGTGACCCCTTGGTGGAGTACGAGGGCGAACAAAAAGAAGATAGCGGCACTGTGGTTGGCGAAATGCAAACCGGCTCCGAGGTGATTCAGGAGAAAGCCGCAGCGGTTGGTGGAAGCAGACGTAACGGCAACGGGCTAAAAGCGACTCCGGCTGTACGCGCCCTGGCGCAACGGCTGGATGTGGACCTCTCCATCGTCACCCCTACCGGCCCGAAAGACACCATCACCGCCGCAGATGTGCAGCGGGTAGCAAAAATTCTCTCTGAAGTAGGGCCGATGGAGCCCCTGAGGGGAGTACGACGCAGCATGGCCCGCGCCATGTCTCAAGCCCATGCTGAAGTGGTGCCTGTCACACTCCAGGATGTAGCCGATATCGAACACTGGGGTGACAAACCCGATATCACCATCCGAATGATTCGCGCCATCGCTACCGCCTGCGCGGTAGAGCCTGCACTCAACGCCTGGTTTGATTCACACGCCCCGGGCAGACGCCTGCTTAAACAGCTACATCTAGGCATCGCTGTCGACACTGAAGATGGCTTATTTGTTCCGGTACTGCGAAATGCCAACAACAGCAGCGACGATGAGCTTCGAGAACAGCTCGATCAACTGAAGCGAGAGGTGGAAGATCGCTCTATCGCCTCAGAAAAATTACGCGGCTACACATTCACGCTCTCCAACTTTGGCACCTTTGCCGGGCGCCACGCCAACCCTATTGTAGTGCCACCAACCGTGGCAATTCTGGGAGTAGGGCATATCTACCAAGGCGTCGTGGCGACAGACCAAGGAGAACCGGCTGTACACCGGTTGCTGCCACTATCACTCACCTTTGACCATCGGGCTGTTACCGGAGGGGAAGCGGCACGCTTTCTGGCGGCCTTATTGGAGGAGCTGGCCAACTAGGGCCTGTTAACGCTCATTTGGCAGGCAGAAAACCGTGCTTCTGCCTGCCGAATCATCTCAGAAACTTACTTGCTCGCCGCATTCATATTCCAGAGTATACTCTGATCACTCCCCATAATGGTTTGCGGGAGTGAACCATTCCAACGCTGGGCACGCACATATTCAACCAGCAGTTGCGACTCTTTCAGTGCATCGGCCTTACTTCTTATCGCCTCCGCTTCTGCCAAGCCTCGCAATTTGATCGCTTCAGCTTCGGCTTCAGCCTCAGTCTTAATCGCATAGGCTTTACCATCCGCCGTTGCCTTAGCCGCATCGCGTTTGGCGTTGGCGGTATTGACCTCTCGTTGCGCCTCTAAATTTTGACGTTCCAGTCGGTGCTTCTCAGCCGCCGCCAAGTTCTTTTCGGTCTGCTTGGTTTCAATGGACTGAATGTACTTTTGCGGCAATCCCAGGTTTTCCAACTGTGCCGAGTCAAGTTTTACCGGATACTCCTTCATTTCGGTGACCAATAGCTCTTCGATCTGAGCAATCACCTGACTGCGGTTCTGGATAATCTCTTCAGCCTTATAGCGTGCTAGTGCATCCTTTGCCGCTGAACGCAGCTTCGGATCAAGAATTCTCGATTCAAACTGAGTCAAACCACCATAACGCTTGAACAGGTCAAACGCCTGATCACGCTTCACTGTCCAGTTGATGGAGACTTCGGCTGTCACTGGCATCTGCTCATGGGTGGATGCATTAAGCCTTTCAAGATTTTTGCGGGTACGAATCTCCAGCACTTCAACCGTATCAACAAACGGAATCTTCATATGTAGTCCTGGATTGACCTGCTCGGTTGCCTCGCCAAAGCGTTTAATAATACCGACATGCCCTTCATCCACGGTATACATGGACTGAAAACCAGCCAATACCAGCACGGCCAATATAATCACTCCGACAACAAAGCCCTTGCCCCGGCCGGCAATTGCAGTCAAATCAGGTAAGTTATCAAAATCTTTTGCAGCCACTCTCAACCCCTTTGGTTAGAAATTCAGAAATCGGTCGGTCTATCACTTCAGATAACAACGCCGACTTTTATCAAATGACCAATATACTACAATAAGCGGCAACTAATATTAATCACAATGCCGTTCATAGTAGTTAGCCGACAAAAAGATGATTGAAACCGGATCATTACTGATGGCTACAACAACCTAACCACGCTTATAGTGCTGAAAATGCTCATTGAGCTGCTGATATAGCGTTGGCAGCCACTGGGGATTGACATTCAAAGAGAGCGGCTGTATCCGCGGGTCTGAAGGTGTAATCACAACCTTAATGTTGGCGTAACCAACATCGGCTGCCAGAATAAACAGCTCTTCAATAGCCGCATCCCCCATGGCCAGACATCCAACAGACAACGCCTTACCATGGATAAAGATATTAGTACCTGGATTATCCCTGCCTTCAATAGCAGCATGCTTTTTATCAAATGCGTTTGGATAGTTAAGTTTCATCGATAGGTGATAGAGGCTGTTCGGATTCAACCCTTCAATGCTATAGAATCCCTCCGGCACCTGCCGATCTCCCTCGCTCAACTTAGGCCCCGAAATACCACTCAATGCTTGAATGGGATAAGAGCGGATAAATATGTGCCCCGTCGAAGTATCGGCCCAAAGCTCCAACTCTTCCGTATCCTTTATACCCAGTAGGGTCACGGCCTTGGGAGGATATTGCACACCAGCCGCATCAAAAAATGGTTTCAAACGCAAACGCGAGTTTTCACCATATTGACTAACAACATCCGCAACTGTCTTCTTACCCACAATTTTCTGATACACAGGCACCCAAATTGACCGACCATAGACATAGATAACCGCACCCGCCAGCAGAGTGATTATCACCAAACCAGAAAACAGCACTCTTCGCCGCATAGATACAAATGCCAGTAGTTTTGGTAAAGGTAAGCTTTTGGTCACCCTGTTTTAAAGTGTGGCTGTTTGATTCTACTTGGCCATATAGGGATATTGCCGAGGGCTCGCCGGGTAAATTATGATCGGTGCTTTCTCAACTTCAAAACTACTGGCATTTGTATCTATGCGGCGAAGAGTGCTGTTTTCTGGTTTGGTGAT
>JAKSCN010000422.1 GCA_022360595.1 Chromatiales bacterium | reverse complement strand
GCGATCGCTCCCCAGGCGACACCGCCATTTTGAGGTGTTTCCCCTAGGGCCTGTTTACACTAATTTGATCGTCACTGTTAAACCTAAAAAAGCACCAATCAAGGCGCGAGGAGCGCAGTTTGGTGCTTTTTTAGGTTTAACAGTGACGATCAAATTAGTGTAAACAGGCCCTAGGGGAAACATCTCAAAATGGCGGTGTCGCCTGGGGAGCGATCACCTGCAATTGATCTCGAAACAGCGTTTGAATACGCTCCAACGACTCTTTGCTATCAGCTTCAAAACGGAACACTAGCGCTGACTGGGTATTGGATGCCCGCAACAGCCCCCAGCCATCTTTAAATTCAGCACGCACACCATCAATATCGATAATCTTGGCTTCAGGAAAGGAGGCCTGCCCCATAAATGCCTGCATCACCTGCTCGGCCTGTTCGATAGGCATAATCAACTCGTGGGTCGCCACAGCATCCGGCAACTCCATAAAAACCTCGGCCGACTGTACAACCTCGGCCGACAACACTTCCAACAGCCGCACCGCCGAGTAGAGACCGTCATCGAAGCCGTACCAACGCTCTTTAAAGAAAAAGTGGCCACTCAACTCACCGGCCAGCAACGCCCCTGTCTCGCGCATCTTCGCCTTCATCAGCGAATGCCCCGATTTCCACATGATTGGACGGCCCCCATAAGAGAGCACTTCCGCCGCGAGATGACGCGTGGACTTCACGTCATACAGCACATCTGCCCCTGGGTGGCGCAACAGCACATCGCGCGCCAACAGCATTAACACCCGATCCGGCCAGATAATTCTACCGTTGGAATCGATCACACCCAGGCGATCGCCATCACCATCAAGAGCGAGACCTATATCGGCCCCCTGGTGCTTGACCATGGCGATCAGGTCCGCGAGATTTTCAGGCTGGCCAGGATCTGGATGGTGGTTTGGAAAATCGCCATCGACCTCGGTAAAGAGCTCAATCACCTCACAGCCGATTTCACGCAGCAGTTGAGGGACAACCGCTCCAGCGACACCATTGCCGCAGTCGATAACCACTTTGAGCGGACGAGCCAGTTGCACATCGTCGACTACCCGCTTGATGTAGTCTCCCACGAGATTCTGTTCACTACGGTGCCCCTCGCCCTGCAGCAGATTACCGCTGCGCAACCGATCTTGCAGCGCCAGAATACCTTCACCATATAACGCCTCACCGCCAACCACGATCTTAAGGCCATTATGGTTCACCGGATTGTGGCTGCCAGTGACCATCACACCACTATTACTACCCAAAAAGTGGGTGGCGAAATAGAGAATTGGCGTTGGCACTACGCCAATATCAACCACATCACGGCCGCTTGCCATCAAACCGCGGCTGAGGGCATCACTAAACCCTTTGGAGCTGTGCCGCCCATCGCGTCCAACGATTACGGACTGCTGACCCGCCTCATAAACTTCACTACCAATCGCGCGGCCTAACTCATAAACCGTCGCTTCCGTCAGTGTTTCATCCACAATACCGCGAATATCATAGGCTCTGAAGATCTCCGCCGGAATCTCGCTGGGGCTTTGAACCTGAGCCTGGGGTTCAGGAGGCACTTCATCCAGCTCATCAATAGCAATACCCGCCGCCGGATCAGGACGCACTGCCGGCTCTGGCTTGGCAGAGCTCGTCTGCTGCGCCGCACCCGATTTTAACTTGTGGCCAACCACCTGGCTCAGTTGAGCAACCAGATTAAAGGCGGCCTGCATCTCAGCCGTAAGGGCCTCGGGCGCAACCACACTCCGCCCCTCACTGATACCCTCCGCTAGCTTATAGAGCCGTACCTGATCATCATGAAAACGCTGTTTGAGTCGATTGTTCAAGAACACCGCCGCAAGCAACAGCAACAGACCGGCCACTACGATAATAACCAATCCCAACAGCAGATCATCCAGGCGATCAACACTCCCTGCCACATAGGCGACCTGCCAGATAGTGTCGAGTACAGGCACCGTGGCGACACCACTACTCGGGAAATT
>JAKSCN010000198.1 GCA_022360595.1 Chromatiales bacterium | reverse complement strand
GCGATCGCTCCCCAGGCGACACCGCCATTTTGAGGTGTTTCCCCTAGGGCCTGTTTACACTAATTTGATCGTCACTGTTAAACCTAAAAAAGCACCAATCAAGGCGCGAGGAGCGCAGTTTGGTGCTTTTTTAGGTTTAACCCCCTTTTCCAACATTATGGAGGGCCAAGGCCATTTTTTCGCCCAGCGGCGTTATCAGTCGCTTATGTAGACTTGCTACACGGCGCTCTTTCTGTCTTGCCGGACAAAAGAATGGCCATTGGCAGTGATGATCAAATTAGTGTAAATAGGCCCTGGATTTTTAGTATCATGCAACACCCCGGTTTGTCCGGGGTGTCTCTTTTGTTGATGTGAGTTGATCAAGTTATGAGCCTGACAGCAGAAGGTGCGCACAATGTTGCGCACGTATTGACTGAAGCGCTGCCCTATATTCAGCGGTTCCGTGGCAAGACTGTGGTGATCAAGTATGGCGGTAATGCCATGGTTGATGAAGACCTCAAGAGTGGCTTCGCCCGGGATGTGGTGTTGATGAAGCTGGTCGGCATCAACCCGGTGGTGGTGCACGGCGGCGGTCCGCAAATTGGCAAGTTGCTGGAGCGTCTGGGTAAAGAGAGTGAATTTGTTCAGGGTATGCGAGTGACCGACCGGGAGACCATGGATGTGGTTGAGATGGTTCTCGGGGGGCTGGTCAACAAGGAGATCGTTAATCTGATCAATCGTCACGGTGGTTCTGCCGTCGGTTTGACCGGTAAGGATGGCGATCTCATCCATGCCCGTAAAATGGTGGTAAAGCGCAACGCCCCGGAGCTGAAGGCTCCGGAGATTATCGATATCGGCCATGTCGGCGAGGTGGAGAGTATCGATGCCTCTGTCGTCGATATGCTGGTGCAGGGTAATTTTATTCCGGTGATTGCGCCGATTGGCGTGGGTAAAGATGGTTACTCCTACAACATCAACGCCGATCTTGTGGCGGGGCGAGTAGCCTCGGTGTTGCAGGCGGAGAAATTGATTCTGCTGACCAATACCAAAGGGCTGCTGGATAAAGAGGGTAACCTGTTAACCGGGTTAACGACCGAAACGGTCGATGAACTGATCACCGATGGCACCATCTATGGTGGTATGTTGCCGAAAATCGCCACGGCGTTGGATGCCGTCAAATCGGGGGTCGGTTCCTCTGTGATCGTCGATGGCCGGGTTAACCATGCCGTGCTGCTGGAACTGTTTACTGACGAAGGTATTGGCACCCTGATTCGTTAATGATGAGCGATAACAATGAATAATAAAGTCTCAAGAAAGCAGCAGATTTTGGAAACCCTGGCTACCGAGCTGGAGCGCAGCCCCGGTGAGCGGATTACCACGGCGGTGCTGGCGCGTTCAACCGGGGTTTCCGAGGCGGCGCTTTATCGCCATTTCGCCAGTAAGGCGAAAATGTTTGAGGGATTGATTGAATTCGCCGAAGAGGCCGTGTTTGCACGGATCAATCAGATTCTTGAAGATGAGAAAGAGAGTCGGGCGCGCTGTGCCAAAGTGCTCTATCTCATTCTGGCCTTTGCCGATCGTAATCCAGGTATCACGCGTGTGCTGCTGGGAGATGCTTTGGTGGGAGAGACCGATCGACTGCATCTTCGGGTAGGGCAGTTCTTTTCGCGCCTGGAGACGCAGTTCAAGCAGATTCTGCGCGAAACCCGTTTGCGTGGGGATGTGGATACGGCGGAGCCTGAGTTGGGCGCCAGCATTATGCTGGCACTGGTGGAGGGGAAAATGCACCAATATCTGCGCACCCGTTTCAACACCTCACCACTGGCCAATTGGGAGGCGCAGTGGCAGGCGCTGGATGGAGCGCTGTTTCGCTAGTCGCTTAGTGTTAACACCCCCCCTAGCCTTCGCTGAGGAATGTGCGAAAGCCCATTCGTATCTCCTCCATCTCGGGGGTGGCGCACAGGGCTTTACCCTCTTTGGTTGCCCGGCACTGTAGATCCAGAAACAGCTTGGCGCCAGGCTGGTCCTTCTCGATGATGCGGGAGACGGTCAGACTGATCTCTTTATCGGAAACCGGAGCGGCGGTCATGATGATGCTGCCGCTAAGAATCTGCAGGCGCGTGGAGGCGTGCTTGCGCACGTACTTTTCAGCCTTTTTCCAGGCGCTGTCGCACTGTGCGTCGTTTTCGCATACCACAACGGTATCGAGCAGTGAAAAAGGTTTTAGCTCTTCCACCGGGCTTTTATTCTCTTCGTTCAGCTTTTTCAACTTGCGGAAACGATCCAGGTCAGAGGCGGCTTTGGTGCGGATAACCTCTTTTTTTTGCTCCTGACGAATGATGGCGGTGTAACTCTCCTTCAACTGACGACGGGTGCTTTCGATGCTTTGAAGCTGCTTCTGTGAAACAGCGCGTCCCTGGCGTTCGATCTGTGCGGCGCGCTGTTGCATTTCGGCAAGCTTAAATTTCATGCGGCGAATATTGCTGCGCGTTACCTGAATGGTGACGTCAACAGCGGTGATCGAGCCGTTGCGCGTCATGAGGATGTCGTCTTCAGAACGAAAGGTCCGTAGCAGTACCTGGTCCTCTTTCCGCTGTTCCTCAATCAAGCGCTGCTGTTCGGTGCGCAGACGCTCCAGCTCCTGCTCTTTGGCGATCTCCTCCTTTGTTTTGGCGGCATCCACCTGTTTACGCTGGATGCCACGCTTATCCAGTTCAGAGTGCGCACCTTTCTGGTACTGAGAGGGTACTTTGTCCGAGTAGTGTACTTCGCCGTTTTCATCCACCCACTTGTAGAGCTTTGCCGAGAGGATGGGGGGCGCCAGCAGAAGGCTCAGTAAAAGGCCTTTGACGATCAGTCTCTTTCTTCCTGCCTGTATCAACGTTTTATTCCTGGATGGTTGATTAATATCGATAGCGTCCATGTCTGCTCAATACTGAATAGGACGGTTAAATGCCATAAGTCTCACGATACTTTTCGATGCTGGCCAAAGAGTTGCCTGCATCCGGCTTTTCACCTAAATAGGAGATCAGGTGCTCCAGTTTGACAATAGCGGCCACCGGCATTCCGTAGTCGGATTCAACCTCCTGGATGGCGGAGCGTTCGCCTTTACCCCGTTCCTGGCGATCCAGTGCGATAACCACGCCAGCAGGGGTGGCACCCTCAGCCTGGATGATATCCATGGATTCGCGGATAGCGGTGCCGGCTGTGATGACATCGTCGATAATCATGATTTTGCCTTCCAGTGGATGGCCGACGATGGAGCCACCTTCACCGTGATCTTTCGCCTCTTTGCGATTGAAAGCGTAGGGGATGTCGATGTTATGGCGGTCGTAAAGTGCGGCAGCGGTTACCGCGGCGAGGGGAATACCCTTGTAGGCCGGGCCATATAACACATCAAACTCGATACCTGAGTCGACAATTGCCTGTGCATAGAAACGTCCCAGGCGGGCCAGGCTGGCGCCGGTGTTGAATAGGCCGGCATTGAAAAAATAGGGGCTGATACGGCCCGATTTCAGGGTAAACTCGCCAAAGCGCATCACGCCTACATCGAGGGCAAAGTCGAGGAAATCGCGTTGATAATCTTGCATGGTAACTCCAGAGGTTGATGGATAAATTTTCCGTGGCTGTGGGTGAAGATGCAAGCGCTGTTTGTGAAACCGGTTATACTCTCGACCTAAATTTAGTCCGGTGTGCGGTAGTTTTGCTGGAGATGGTTGGTTGCCCGGCAAGTTGAAATGATTAGGTGGATAGATTGCGGTTATCGATCCAAGAGCTGATTAGGGTTCTGTTTAGCAGGCATCTGTTGGTGCATGTGCTGCTCGGTTTTGTCTGTGGTTTGCCACTGCTATTAACCGGATCGGTTTTGCAGGCGTGGATGACCGAAGAGGGTGTCGATCTGGCGACTATCGGGTTATTCGCCTTTGTGGGGCTGCCCTACACCTTGAAGTTCGTTTGGGCTCCGCTGCTGGATCGTTATACCCCTTCGCTGCTTGGACGCCGTCGTGGCTGGCTGTTGATTGCCCAGGTGGCGCTGATTGGCTCGTTAGTGTTGTTGGCGTTTTCTCAGCCGGCGACCAGTCCGCTCTCTGTGGCTGTTGCGGCACTCTTGGTAACCTTTTTCTCCGCCAGTCAGGATATTGTGGTGGATGCCTACCGACGTGAAAGTCTGCGCGATGATGAACAGGGCCTGGGGGCCTCATTCTATGTCTATGGTTATCGCCTGGGGATGCTGCTTGCTTCGGGTGGCGGTCTGATCATGGCCGATTTTATCCCCTTCCAGATGGTCTATCTGATCATGGCGGGGATCATGTTCCTGGGAGTGATCACAACGCTGCTCTCACCTGAGCCGGAGATGGCTGAGGGGCAGCCACGTACGTTACAGGAGGCGGTGGTTAATCCATTTGTCGAGTTTTTTCAGCGGAATGATGCACTGCTGATTCTCTTGTTTATCCTGTTTTATAAAATTGGCGATACCATGGCTCAGCATATGACCACGCCGTTTTATCTGGATATCGGCTTCACTAAGAGTGAAATCGGAGCCGTGGTTAAGCTGTTTGGCTTTTGGGCAACGGTGGCCGGTGGTTTGGTCGGCGGTGTGTTGATTCTGCGGTTTGGTATCTATCGCATGCTCTGGGGTTTCGGCATTTTGCAGGCCCTTTCTACGGCGGGTTTTGCGTTGCTTGCCATACTGGGCAACAGCTTGCCGGGGTTGGCGGCGGTGATCGCTTTCGAGAATCTCAGCGGCGGTATGGGAACGGCTGCCTATATCGCCTTTATGGCCACTATTACCAACAAGAAATTTTCAGCGACCCAGTATGCGTTGCTCACCAGTTTTATGGGAATTCCACGGGTAATTGCTGCCTCGCCGACCGGTTTTATGGCTGAGGCGATGGGTTGGGTCAATTTCTTTCTGTTCTGCACGTTGATTGCTATTCCGGGGCTGTTGTTGCTCGGGTGGTTGTATCGGCGGGGATCGGTGTCAGGTCCTGTCGGGGAGGTTGCGTAATGGATCTGTTATTACCTTATCTGAGTGCCTTTGTGGTTGGACTGCTGGGTGGGGTTCACTGTGTCGGTATGTGCGGCGGTATTGTTGGTGCATTGACGTTTGGTCTGCCTGAGCAGAATCGCGCCAGCATTTTGGGAATGATGCCTTTTCAGCTCGCCTACAATCTGGGACGCATTTCCAGTTATGTGGTGGCGGGTGCGATTATGGGGGGTGTTGGTGTACTCCTGGCGCAGTTCATGCCGGTTTATATGGCGCAGCAGGTGCTGCTGGTGATCGCTGGCCTGTTTATGGTGCTGTTGGGGCTCTATCTGGCCGGTTGGTGGATGGTGCTGAATCGGGTGGAGCGCGCTGGTGGGGCGATCTGGAAACGGCTGGAACCTATCGGGCGTAAGCTGATGCCGGTCAGGTCACCAGGCCAGGCGCTGGCGATAGGATTAATCTGGGGGTGGATACCCTGTGGTCTGGTCTACAGTATGTTGGTCAATGCCGTTTCGGCAGGTGGTGTCTGGCAGGGTGCGCTGCTGATGCTTGCCTTTGCGTTGGGAACGCTACCCAACCTGTTGCTTATGGGTACGTTGGCCGGTGCTGCGGCGCGACTGGCTGAGTCGGCCTTGGCGCGACAGGTTGCCGGCGCTATGGTGATTCTGTTTGGCCTCTATACTCTCTGGAGCGCTTTTTGATGGGTGTGATGATCGGCGCCCTGGGTTGGGAGCATGCTGGCTGGCAGGATGACTATTATCCGGATGATCTCCCGAGCGATTGGCGCTTAAGCTACTACGCTAATGATTTTCCTGCTGTGATGCTGCCTTGGGAGAGCTGGGGTGATGCGTCACTGAAGGATATCGCTACTTGGGTAGATGATGTGCATGAGGCATTTCGTTTTTTTCTCCAATTGGGTAAATCCTATGATCAGGATAGATGGCCTGAGCTACAGCAACGCTTGGCGCTGTTTTCAGATCAGCTGGGTGGATTGCTACTGAGCGGAGATCAGATGCAAGATGACCAGGCAATGTTGTTGAGTGAACTCGGTGTCACCTGTTATCAAGCTAAGAAGAGCGATTTTTCAATTGCTCACGGATGTTGGCAAGTGGCAGTTGGTCAGTCCCAGATCAGTAGTACGATTCTGCTGCTTGATAGTGGTGTTAATAGTAATCTGCGCCAGATTCGAGGCGCGTTAGAACAGATTGCGGGTGCTGGAAACGGTGAGCAGCTCACTGCGCTGTTTTTCAATGGCAAGCCTCCATCGGTTTCAGTGATGCGCGAGGCCAGTGTGCTAACCGAACTAATGGGGATCTGATCGCCAGTTAAAAAAACGTTATCTCTATGTGCTGATTGAGCTTGCTGTTTTGTAGCGTCTGTTCTTAAGCTTCTAATTCCTTTTATCTGCTTATCCCCCTCTAATATCTGATAATTTTGCCCACCTTACTTGACGCTGATTGGAGCAAGCAGCGAGAATGTTGAACTTTTAGCCTTGCGTGTTGTTTACAGTTATCGGCAAGGCATAGAGTTATCATTTTGGCGTGGGACGCTGGGTAGTAAAGCGAGAGGATATGTTGGGTTCCAATGATCAAGAACCGTTGATCAAGATTCGGGGGCTGACCTTTTATCGGGGCAGTCGCGCGATTTTTGATGGTGTCGATATCGATATTCAGCGCGGTAAGGTGACAGCGATTATGGGGCCCAGCGGTACCGGTAAAACCACATTGCTGAAGTTGATCGGCGGTCAGTTGCACCCCGATGCGGGCACTATCCATGTCGATGGTCAGAATATCCATGAGCTGGGTACAAAGGCGCTCTACCAACTGCGTATGCGTATGGGCATGCTGTTTCAGAGTGGTGCGCTACTGACTGATATCAGCGTGTTCGAAAACGTTGCCTATCCCATCCGTGAACATACCGATCTGCCCGAGTCGATGATTCGCAAACTGGTGCTGCTGAAATTGGAGGCAGTGGGGTTGCGCGGCGCTCGTCACCTGATGCCGAGCGAGTTGTCGGGCGGTATGGCGCGCCGGGTGGCGCTGGCGCGGGCGATGGTGCTCGACCCGATGATGGTGATGTATGACGAGCCGTTCACCGGTCAGGACCCCATTTCAATGGGGGTGCTGGTGCAACTGATTCGGGAGTTGAATGATGCCAATGGGGTGAGCAGTATCGTAGTCTCGCATGATGTGCAGGAGACGGCCGCCATTGCTGACCATATCTACGTGATCTCCAACGGCAAAGTGATTGAGCATGGCGCACCGGCGCAGATGATGAACTCCGAATTGGATTGGACTGCTCAGTTCATGCACGGCAAAGCCGATGGGCCAGTGCCTTTTCACTATCCGGCGAAGGAGCTGGCTGAGGATATGCTGTCATGCTAGATCAGTTGGCCAGGCTTGGACGGATCGGTATCGGTTTTATCACCCACTTGGGACGCGCCAATCTGCTGCTGTTTTTTATGCTGCGTGGTACCGACGAGGTGGTGTGGAGACCGGGGCTGCTGATCAAGCAGGTATTCTCCGTGGGTGTATTGTCCATGCTGATTATCAGTGTCTCTGGCATCTTTGTCGGTATGGTGTTGGGACTGCAGGGTTATTACATCCTCTCCCAATTCGGCGCTGAACAGACGCTTGGTGTGATGGTTGCGGCCTCTCTGGTGCGCGAACTGGGGCCGGTGGTCACCGCGCTGCTATTTGCCGGGCGCGCAGGCTCAGCGTTGACGGCTGAAATCGGTTTGATGAAGGCGACAGAGCAGCTCTCCGGTCTGGAGATGATGGCGGTCAATCCGGTACGCCGGGTGTTGACCCCACGCTTCTTTGCGGGAGTGATCTCGATGCCGCTGCTGGCGGCTTTGTTCAGTGCGCTGGGTGTCTTGGGTGGCTACTTTGTTGGTGTCGGTCTGTTGGGTGTGGATGACGGTGCTTTCTGGTCGCAGATGCAGGCCAAGATCGATCTCCAGAACGATATCTACAACGGTGTGATCAAAAGTTTTGTGTTCGGTGTGGTCTGTACCTGGATTGCGCTGTTCCAAGGTTACGATGCGGTGCCGACCTCCGAAGGGGTGAGCCGCTCCACAACCCGCACGGTGGTGCACTCATCGCTGGCGGTGTTGGGCCTTGATTTTATCTTAACCGCGCTGATGTTTGGTTAAGAAACTAAAAGTATCGGAGAGAATAATAAATGGTGCAGAACAAAAGCTTGGAGATTATGGTCGGAGCCTTTATGGCAGCCGGCTTTATAGCGCTGTTCTTCCTTGCCATGCAAGTCAGTAACCTGGGTGGCGCTGCCAATGGCGAGGGGTATGAGTTGCATGCCCGTTTCGATAATATCGGCAGTCTCAAAGCGCGCGCACCGGTGACGATGGCGGGCGTAAAGGTTGGTCGGGTCAAAGATGTCAGTTTTGATCAGGCAACTTACGAAGCGGTGGTTACCCTAACCATTGAGTCACAGTACAACGCTATCCCAGATGATAGCTTCGCCAAAATTTTCACTGCCGGTCTCCTGGGTGAGCAATATATAGGGCTCGATGCCGGTGGCAGCGATAAGGTTTTGAAAGATGGCGATACCATCTCCCTGACCCAGTCCGCATTGGTGCTGGAGGAGATTATTGGCCAGTTTTTGTTTAGTACGGCCGAGGAGGGCGCTGTCGG
>JAKSCN010000652.1 GCA_022360595.1 Chromatiales bacterium | reverse complement strand
TTTGGCCTGTGGATTTGTCGCCTGGGTGGTGCTGGAGCAGATTCAACCCCGTGCTTTCCGTACGGTTTTTTCCCAAGAGCTGAAAGGGCGGCTTGATCAGCAGGCGCGGGAGACGTTGATCCGCTTCGAGAACTACGTTGAGGTCTACGCCTCGACAGCCCGCCTTTTGGCCAATCACCGGGTGCTTTCCAGCTACCTTGAGCCGGTCTACTGGTTCGATACGGATGATGTCTCTCCGATTATCTATTTCAATACCCCGCCCTGGTTGGCTGATCAGGGCTTATGGGGCTCACTGGTGACACCGGGTCATCTGCTGCTGGTGGATAAGCGCGGTGAAGTGCGTGAGTCCTATCAGGTCGGAAAGCTTCAGCTTCCCCAGGAGCTTCTTCAGGATAAGGATCTGTTTCTGGAAGAGAATCACGGTGGCGCTTTTCTCACTATTGCCGGAGAAGTGCCTTATCTGTTGGTCTCTGAGACGGTGGAGGATGCCACGGGTACCGAGATGGGCTCGCTCATTATGGTGACCCAGGTTGATTCCCAGTTCCTATCGGCATCCCAGCAGGGAGTACCCAGTGGCGAGGTGGTGGTGGGTATTCTGGACGGCGATGAACAGCTCTTTCTCGCCACCAGCGATCCTGGCCGTATTGTGGTTGGTAGTGGTAAAACCTCGGTGTCGGGTGACTATCTGGTTACGGCACAATCTTTTTTTCAGTATGAGGGGTCGACTACCAACCTGCAGTTCTCCACGCTGATTCCCCTTAGCTCGGTGGAGGTGATTCAAGAGCGGGTGGCGGCGATTGAGCGGCGCCAGCGGGTGGTGGCGGCAGTCACCTTTGTCTCAGCCTTTACCTTGGTCTTCTTCCTGCTTTCAGAGAGGTTGAACCGGATTTTGCGGCGTATTTCCGGGTTCTCCCGGCGCGCATTGGGCGCAGAGCAGCCGTTCATTGAGAAGGGCAATCAACTATTTGTGCTCGAGGACTGGATTAAGCAGTTCATTTATCTGGTGCGTGAAACCCGTGATGATATGCGCCGTCAGCACGAGTCCGAGATGAAAGAGTCGGAGGCGTTGAAGCGGGCGATCATGGAGGCGGCGCTCGATTCCATTGTCACTATCGATGAGACGGGGTTGATCGTTGAGTTCAACACCACGGCGGAACAGACTTTCGGCCACCGGCGTGGCGCGGTGGTGGGGCGTTCGCATATCGGATTGATTCTGGATCAGAGTTGCCACCTGCAGTTCAACCGACACCTGGCCAGCTATCCGCAGATACCTCAGGAGTCACAGGAAGAGCCCCGTTTTGAGATGCTGGCGGTGAAGAGTGATGGCACGGTATTCCCTATTGAAGTGGGCATTAAGCCGCTCAAGCTCCATGACAGTACGGTTTTCACCGTCTACATGCACGATATCACCAATCGAAAAGTGGCTGAGCGTGAGATCCACAGTCTGGCGAAATTTCCGGCGGAGAGTCCCAGTCCGGTGCTGCGCGTCAATCGCCCCGGGGCTATTCTCTACGCCAATATGGCCAGCAAGCCGCTGCTCCAGTATTGGGGGTGTGAGCTGGGGCAAACGCTGCCGCTCTATTGGTGTAATCGGATTGCCGAGGTATTTGAATCGGGTAGTGATTGGGAGACAGAGGTTTTCTATGAAGAGCATATCTTCTCTCTGTTGCTGACACCGGTGATCGAGCTTGATTACGTCAATATTTATGGCCGGGATATCACGGCGGTGCGTAGTGCTGAACGCCAGGCGCGTGAGCATCAACAAGAGCTGATCCATGTTTCGCGGCTTAGCACCATGGGAGAGATGGCTACCGGTTTGGCCCACGAGTTGAACCAGCCGCTGTCGGCCATTGCCAATTTTGCCAGCGGTTGTAGCAGGCGCTTACAGTCATCCTCAGACGACACCGAGTCGATCATCTACGCTCTCGGTCAGATCAATACCCAGGCCAGCCGGGCCGGAGAAATCATTAAGCGGCTGCGCGGTCTGGTGGCCAAGCAGCCACCGGTGCGCAGTTATGCCGATATGAATCAACTGCTGCGCGAGGTCTGCTCCTTTGTCGAGTTCGAGGCGAGAAAGGCTGAGGTGAACATCGAGCAGAACCTGGGGTTGATCCCACTGCCGGTGCGAGTCGATGTGGTGCAAGTTGAGCAGGTGCTGTTGAATCTGCTGCGCAATGCACTGGATGCGTTGCTGGATGTTCCTGTTGAACAGCGTTGGCTGACACTGCATGCCGGCTGCGTGGACAATGGCGAGTCTGTGCTGGTGGAGGTGATGGATAGCGGCCCCGGCATGGATGAAAACACACTTGAACATCTGTTTGAGGCTTTCTATACCACCAAGCAGACCGGTATGGGAATGGGGTTAGTAATTAGCCAGACGATTATTGAAGATCATAATGGTAAGATTGAGGTTGAGTCCCGTCTGGGGGAAGGTACAAAATTCAAGGTTAAGCTACCCAGTAGTAGGCCATAGACCCATTTGGATAGACAGATGAGCAATGAATCCACGGTATTTGTAGTCGATGATGATCAGGCGATGCGCAACTCACTCAAATGGTTGATTGAATCGGTTGGCATGAAGGTGGAGACCTATGGCTCCGCCGATGAGTTTATTCGTAACTACTACCCTGGACGTGCAGGTTGTCTGTTGTTGGATGTGCGTATGCCGGGTATGAGTGGCCTGGAGTTGCAGGAGCACTTTATCGATCACCAGATTCGTATCCCGATCATCATCATCACCGGTCATGGTGATGTGCCGATGGCGGTGCGGGCGATGAAGGCAGGGGCCGTCGATTTCATCGAAAAGCCGTTCAATGATGAGTTGCTGCTGGAGAGTATCCGTAATGCGCTGGTGATCGATGTGGATCGTCGCGCTCAGCAGGCGGAGCGGGCGGAGATTGCCACCAAGCTGGCCCAGCTTACCCCGCGTGAGCATGAGGTGATGGAGATGGTGACTAGCGGCAAGGCGAATAAAGAGATCGCCTCGGCTCTGGGAGTGAGCGCTAAAACCGTTGAAGCCCATCGTGCCCGGGTGATGGAGAAGATGGAGGCCGAGTCATTGGCTGAGTTGGTGCGGATGGTGATCGCCGCCAACGTATACGCCGATTAGTGTTAACAGGCCCTAGTAGCTCTCTAGCTACTCGCCGTTTTGGCAGAGGCGTCGGTCGGGTCGCCTCAGCCATGATAGATCACTCTATGACTCTTTTGTGGGTGCAATGGGAGAGGTAGGTACGATTGCCACTTCGTCACCGTTTTCCAGTTTGGTGAAGGGTTCAGAGAACTGCTTGTTGACGGTGACCCGGAAACTCCCCTCGCGGAACAGATAAGCGCGATCCATATAGCGTTTACGCAGCCACTCGATCAATGTTTGTACATCCACCACACTCTCAGGCAGCTCAACGCTTTCGTGATCACGCCGAAGCTGTTTCACCAGGTAAGTGAAGTAGAGTAGTTCGATTTTGCGTGGTCCAGCCTGGCCTGCCGCCTGGCGCTGATAACCGATCTGCTCCAGCCTGGCCAGATAGTCGGCCCAGTTCTGCGCTTGATTTTCGCCCAGCTCGTAGAGTGTCTCCCAGGAGTAGATGCCGGTATCGTGGCCGTCATCGAACACCAAGCGCACGGCGTACTGGCCTTGAGGTTCAATCTGCTCGATGTTGACACTCTCTTTGCCGGTGACCGGTTTCTCCATGGTGCGCACCTCTTTCGCCTTAGAGAAGACGCGCAGGTATTCGC
>JAKSCN010000086.1 GCA_022360595.1 Chromatiales bacterium | reverse complement strand
ATGTCTGGAGCGCTTCGGCCAGCGAATCCGCTCCTTGCCACAGGGGACTGTCCGCGCCGTAGGCACCAACACCCTGCGTCAAGTAAAAAATTCACACCGTTTTCTCAGCCTTGCTGAACAGGCGCTGGGCCATCCGATCGAAATCATTGCCGGTCGCGAAGAGGCGCGTCTGGTCTACCTGGGGGTCTCCCATGGCCTGGCCACCAGCGATGAGCGCCGTCTGGTTGTCGACATCGGCGGTGGCAGTACCGAGCTGATTGTTGGCGACCACTTTACACCACGCCACATGGAGAGCCTCCACATGGGCTGTGTCAGTATGACGCGCAAGCATTTCCAGGATGGCATTATCGATGAAAAGACCATGCGGACCGCCGAACTGACCGGCGCCATCGAGATCCGCCCGATCAAAAATGAATTTCGCGGCGCGGGCTGGCAGGCGGCGGTAGGCAGTTCAGGCACCATTCGCGCCATTGGCAAAGTACTCAGTGAGATGGGCTGGAGCGCCAACCGCGATGTGATCCCTGCCGAAGGACTGGAAAAACTACGCAGCAAATTGATTGAGGTAGGCAAGATAGAAGAGCTGGAGATGCCTGGCCTAAGCACCGAACGACGTCCGGTCTTCGTCGGTGGGGTAGCGGTATTACGCGCGGTTTTTAAAGCGCTCAATATTCGTGAAATGCGCGTCTCCGCAAGCGCCCTGCGCGAAGGGCTGATCAATGAAATGCTCGGGCGCATCCACCATGAAGATGTACGTGAGTCGACCATTCGAGCAATCTGCAAGCGCTACAGTGTCGATATGGAACATGCCCAACGCATTGAGACCACCGCCCGCAGACTCTTTGCCCAGGTAGCTCAAGAGTGGAAACTGGCTGGCGGTGAATATGCCGAGATGTTGAGTTGGGGTGCGCGGGTACATGAGATCGGCCTCACCATCTCTCACACCCAATTCCAGAAGCACGGCGCCTATATCATCGACAACTCGGACCTGCCGGGCTTCTCCCGCCAGGAACAGAGAGTGCTCGCCACCCTGGTGCGCAACCACCGGCGCAAGGTTGCCATGGAGACTATCGAGGCGCTGCCCGACACCATCATAAATTGTGTCCTGCAGCTCTGTACCGTACTGCGCCTGGCTGTGCTGCTGCACCGCTCCCGCTCTTCCATGTTGCAGATCGATGCCCAGCTCACCGCCAACGGTAACAACCTTGAGCTGGCGTTTCCGGAAGGCTGGTTAGATGAACATCCACTCCCCCATCAAGAGCTGAAGCAGGAGGCTAAAAAGCTCAAGACAGCGGGGTTTAAACTGAAGTTCAGTTAGGGCCTGTTAACGCCAGTTTGATTGCCTTACTTTTGAGTCAAAAAAACCGGCTGCCAGGAACAGACAGCCGGTCACTTAACGTTAAGGAGCCGCTAATCAATTATCATCAAAGCGCTCAGCGTCATTTCTGACGGCATGGGCAAGGTCTTCAATTTTATCAGCCACCTTCTCCATGTTTAGCAGCAGCAGATTGGCAATACCCGCTTCGATCAACATAGTCAATTGCGAGAAATTCTCTTCTCCGACAGCCTCTCGTTGATCTTCACTCAACAACTCTTTGAAACTCGTTACGACAGATTCAGCGTTCTTCACATAATGTTCGGTCATCTTTTAGTCTCTCCAATCAGAGTTCGTTGGGTTTAATGTGGTCAACAGAAGGGTCGATAACGATCAACGGATCGGGCTCACAGGCGATCGCCGGATCTTTATTGGTGTACGGCAGTGAGTTCAGAATATGGCGAATGGCACTTAAACGTGCCCGCTTTTTGTCGTCAGACTTAATCACCGTCCAGGGTGCATCGGCGGTATGGGTATAGAAGAACATGTTCTCCTTCGCCTCGGTGTAGTCATCCCAACGAGCCAGCGAGGCCAAATCGATAGGACTCAGCTTCCAATGTTTCAACGGATCCTGCTCACGCGACTGAAAACGGCGCAACTGCTCTTTACGGGTAACCGAGAACCAGAGTTTGAACAGGTGTATGCCGGAGCGAACCAGCATACGTTCCAGCTCAGGTGTTTGGCGCATAAATTCGAGGTAGTCGGAGGAGCTGCAGAACCCCATCACCCGCTCAACCCCCGCACGGTTATACCAGGAGCGGTCAAACAGAACGATCTCCCCTTTGGTTGGCAGATGCTTTAGATAGCGCTGGTAATACCACTGCCCCTGCTCACTCTCAGACGGTTTCTCCAGCGCCACGACATGGGCGCCACGAGGATTGAGATGCTCCATCATCCGCTTGATGGTACCACCCTTGCCTGCAGCGTCACGTCCTTCAAACAGGATCACAATTTTCTGCCCCGTCTCCTTGACCCAGTTCTGCATCTTCAGCAGCTCAATCTGTAGCTTGTATTTCTCCGCCTCGTACTGATCCCGCTTCATCTTATCTTTGTAGGGATAGTAGAACTCAGCATCACGCTTGAGCTGCTTCTTATCGACATTGATCTTGATTTTCGACTCTTTGTCGACCGTCATCGTCTGCAGCTTCCCCCCATTGGATACACCTTTTTCTGATTTTTGGGCTTTGGTGGATTTTTTTTCAGTTTTTTCAATCGTTGCGTCAGTCATGTCATCAGTCTCAATTTTTTTTATACCCATATAAGTCTTTTATAATACACTCAAATACCGAAATGGACACTGACATATATCAAGCTTTTAATTTCTTTGATCATCCTCCATCATAAGCAAAGAATGAGAAAAACAGCCCTCCCATAGGTAGCATCTTGATACTGGAACTCCTACTGCTCATAGTAATTGGCGCCCTGATTTGGGCAGTCGTGATCTACAACCGTCTGATTAACGATAAGAACCGTGTTCTGCAGGCCTGGAGCGATATTGATGTACAGCTCAAGCGGCGCCACGACCTCATCCCCAAACTGGTCGAAGCGGTCAACGCCTATGCCCACTATGAACGCCAGACACTGGATGAGATAACCCGCGTCCGCACCGCCGCCGATACGGCTAAAAGCCCCAGTGAACACGCCTCGGCAGAGCGCGCACTGAATGGCCAGATGCAACGCCTGATTGCCGTTGCCGAGGCCTATCCCGAATTGAAAGCCGACACCCAGTATCTTGAGCTACTGCGCCAGATCACCGAAGTGGAGGAGCATATTCAATATGCCCGGCGTTTCTACAACGGCAGCGTAAAAAACCTAAACGTCCGCATCGACTCCTTTCCCGATCTGTTGGTTGCTCAGCCTTTTGGTTTTAATAAAGCGGACTTCTTTGAATTCACCCCGACACTCACCACAACCTCTGGGAACCACACATGACCCGTATCCTGCGCCTTTTACTCACCCTGGCGGCGGCTATCGCTTGCATACCACTCGGTCAGGCTGAGGAGGCAATCCTCAGCTTTAACAGCGACATCCGTATCAACACCGATGGCAGCATGCTGGTGGAAGAGACCATTGTGGTACGCGCCGAAGGTAAAGAGATCAAACGCGGCATCTATCGCGACTTTCCCACCCAGTATCACGACAGAGTAGGCAACCGCTACAAAGTCGGTTTTGAGCTACTGGCGGTGTTACGCGATGGCCACTCGGAAAAACACCATACCCGGAATCTCGATAACGGTATTCGTATCTATATTGGCGATAAGAATGTTCACCTCCACAAGGATATCTACACCTACACCATTCGTTACACCACCGATCGGCAGCTCGGTTTTTTTGATCAGCATGACGAACTCTATTGGAATGTCACCGGCAATGGTTGGGCTTTCCCAATCAAGAAAGCCAGCGCCAGCGTCTGGCTGCCCAAACAGCTCGACAGCAACGCCCTGAGTGTTGAAGGCTACACCGGTCCCCAAGGGGCGCAAGGGCGTCACTATGAAGCCTGGGTCGAGTACGACGGTACCGCCAGATTTCGCACCACCCAACCACTCAACCGTTATGAAGGACTTACCCTTGTCACCACTTGGCCGAAAGGGTTGGTGATCGAGCCCTCGGCCACGGATCGGCTCGGATGGATACTGGCGGACAACCATGAAACCGCTGTTGGCGCTATCGGTATTTCAATCCTATTGATCTACTATTTTCTAAGCTGGCAAAGAGTAGGCCGTGACCCCGATATGGGTGTGGTGATTCCTGAATACACACCACCAAATGGCTTCTCTCCCGCTTCCCTACGCTTCGTTCAGAAGATGGGCTACGACAAGCAGAGTTTCAGCGCTGCCCTCATCAATATGGCAGTGGCAGGTTATCTGATTATTGACGAAGACAAGGCGGGGCAGTTCACCCTGATGCGCACCGGTAACAACGTGGAGCTGGCCCCGGGAGAGCGGGCAATTGCGGAGAGTCTATTCGGCAGTAAGCGCGACACTATCACTCTGAAAAAGAGCAATCACCGCCAGCTTGGCGAAGCGATCCGCGCTCACGAAAAGTCCCTGAAACAGGACTACGAGGTAATCCACTTCCGCACTAACAAGGCCTATCTGGTGCCCGGTTTTCTGATCAGTGCCGCCACCATGGTGCTCGCCGTGCTCAATCTGGAATCAACTGACCAGCGTATTGTGGTCGGTTTTATGAGTGTTTGGCTGTCAGGCTGGAGCCTGGGCATTTTTTCACTCCTGAAAGGTATTCTTACTAGCTGGCGCGGTTACCAGGTAAGCGGGAAAGGTATCGGTAAAGTGGTGGCCGGTATTGTCGGCGCCGCCCCTTTTCTGCTGGGCGCTGTGGCGGGTATCGGGATGATGGTGGGTATTGGTGGATCCATACCTTTAGCCATCTGCCTGCTCGTTCTGTTGATGATCAATGTGCTCTTCTACGAGTGGATGAAGGCCCCCACTCAATTGGGCCAAAAACTACGAACCAAGACCGCCGGATTCAGTCTCTATTTAGAAGTGGCCGAGAAAGACGAGCTGGACTTCAAGCACCCACCGGATAAGACCCCCGAACTGTTCGAGCGCTACCTGCCCTACGCCATTGCACTTGGTGTGGAGCATCAGTGGGCAGAGAAATTCACCAGCATTCTGGCCAACGCCCAGATGGCAGACGCCTATAACCCCCAGTGGTACCACGGCGACAGTTGGCATCCGGGCAACATCCAAGGCTTCACATCAACCGTTGGTAGCGCTATGAGCAGTGCTGTCTCCTCATCATCAACGGCACCCGGCTCATCATCCGGTTCTGGCGGTGGAGGTTCCTCCGGTGGTGGAGGCGGTGGCGGTGGTGGTGGCGGCTGGTAGCCGTAGGTTGAGCTGAAACAGATCACAGCCGCCACTCCTGCAGAGTTGGCCTGTAGGAGCGGCGACTGCGATCAACATCTCCTAATGCCCTTCTTCGATCGAGTTAACCTCGTATACCCTTACTTTCGTATCCGGCTCAATGCGATATTTATAGTCATCGGGATAGAGCACCGCCTTATAGATATCGTCACCGGCGTACGCTTTCATCGCATCCAGCGACTGCCAGTAGGTACTCAGCATTATCTCCATCTCACCGTTCAGGGATCGACACATCACCTTATGGCCTGTGCAACCTTCGATAGATTGAGTGTCACTGACACCGGTCTGATCCAAATAATGGATAAAATCGTCCGCCGTATCTATCGGGCACCGGCATTTCCATTCACGAATCCACATAGCAATTTACCACCTTGTCCCTAGGAGTTGTTCTAATCATTGAGCGCTTCCTTGGCGGGAATAAAGTCGTAATTCAACGATTCCGCCACTGCTTGATAGGTGATCTGCCCCTGGTGGACATTCAATCCGGCCAGCAGATGGGGATCATCCAGCAGCGCAGCCAAGCCTTTCTCGGCCAGCTTCAGGGAAAACGGCAGTGTTGCGTTGTTGAGGGCAAAGGTAGAGGTACGTGGTACCGCGCCGGGCATATTGGCAACACAGTAGTGCACAACACCATCGATCTCATAAGTTGGATCAGCATGAGTGGTGGCCCTGGAGGTCTCAAAGCACCCCCCCTGATCAATAGCGACATCCACCAGTACTGAACCATTTCGCATCCGGCTCAGCATCGCCCGGTCGATTAACTTGGGCGCGGCAGCCCCTGGAATCAACACGGCGCCAACCACAAGGTCGGCTGCCAATACCGCCTGTTCCAGGCTCTCGGCGGTAGAGAACTGGGTGATCAAGTGGCTGCCAAACTGCATATCCAAGGCTCTCAGACGATCCAAAGAGCGATCCAACGCCGTGACCCTGGCGCCCATCCCCATCGCCATCATGATCGCATTGGTGCCGACCACACCGCCGCCGATCACCACCACATCGGCCGGCGCCACACCGGGAACACCACCGAGCAGAATACCGGCGCCACCGTGGGCCTTCTCCAAACAGTGGGCGCCCGCCTGAATCGCCATCCGCCCGGCCACTTCGGACATTGGTGTCAGCAGCGGCAATCCACCCTGATCGTCGGTCACAGTCTCATAGGCGATGGCGGTGACACCCGACTCCACCAGCAGTTCAGTCTGCTGCGGATCAGGCGCCAGATGGAGATAGGTGAACAACAACTGCCCTTCACTCAGCATCCGACACTCATTCGGCTGCGGCTCTTTCACCTTGATGATCATCTCACCGCGATCGAAGACCTCCTGTGCGCCCCCTACAATATCAGCACCCGCGGCACGGTACTCCTCATCAGACAGACCAATTCCCGCACCCGCTTGGGTCTCGATCAGCACTTGATGGCCCTGATTAACCAGCTCACGCACACTTGAGGGAATCAATCCTACGCGGTATTCATTGTTTTTGATCTCTTTTGGAACAGCAATCAGCATTATATTATCCTCATGCACCCCCATCCGAGTAGCTTGCTAAAGATCACTGTGACAGCCCTACAGGGAGACACCCGCCGATCCGCTACTTCGCTACCCCTGTAGGAGTGGTACCAGCCCGATCAGCCGCACATACCATGACGCCTGATCCCCGTATAAGAATTCTACATAAATACTGTAGAACAAATTCCCGCCTGCACAGTCAAAATCGCAGCTAATAGACGAGTCTACTGATATAGACCAATTTATGGGGAAAACCTCGGCGCTCACTCCATCATTAAGTTGCGTTACAATCACGGCTGACCACTCACGCGGCATTTCCATGAACCCGATAATCAGTGTTAACAACCTCCACAAAGCGTACAAACAGGTCAAAGCGGTCAATGGTGTCAGCTTTGAGATTCCCAAAGGAATCTGTTTTGGCCTGCTCGGTCCCAATGGCGCGGGCAAAACCACCACCGTGGAGATGCTGGAGGGTATTATCGACCCCACCTCCGGCGATATTCGCTACCTCGGCAAGCCGATCGACCAGCAGTTTCGCAACGCCGCGGGCATCATGTTTCAGAACACCGCCCTGCAGGACTACATCACGGTACGCGAGGCGCTGACACTCTTTGCCAACTTCTACCCCCAGACACGTCCTCTTGATGAACTGATTGAACAGTGTGCCCTGGGTGAGTTTCTGGATCGTGACAACCGTCATCTCTCAGGTGGCCAGAAGCAGCGTCTGCTGTTGGCAATTGCCCTGATCAACGACCCGGATATCATCTTCCTGGATGAGCCCACCACCGGCCTCGACCCACAGTCCCGCCGCAACTTCTGGGAGTTACTCAGGAAGATCAAGGCTGAAGACAAGACACTGCTGCTCACCACCCACTATATGGAAGAGGCCCACGAGCTGTGTGATGAGATCGCTATCATGGATAACGGCAGAATCATCGCCCGCGGCACCCCTAAAGAGCTGCTGCGAAAGCACTTCCAAAACACGGTTATCACGCTGCCGAAGAGTAACCTCAACAGCAACCAGGTGGCGCTCGAGCAGTTGCAGGCAAAATCTGTTGAGGGGCACTTTGAGATCCTCAGCGACAATGTGGAGGCAACCATCAATATCCTGATGGAACAACAGGTACCACTCACCCATCTACAGATTCGTGAACCCACCTTGGAAGACCTGTTCCTGGAGCTGACCGGACACGACCTAAGACCATAACACTATGATGTTTCAACGCTTCCTTGCCGTCCTCAAAGCACGCAACATGGAGTTCATGCGTGACAAATCCGCCCTCTCCTGGAACCTGATCTTCCCGATTCTGGTGGTGATGGGCTTTGCCTTCGCCTTCAACACCGATAATGGTGATCTCTTCAAAGTGGCAATAAAGGCTGACGGTGATATACCCGCCGCCATTCAGCCGTTCACCGACCTGAAGCACATCGAGTTCGTCAATATTGATGATATTGCCGCCGGCATCAAGAAGGTTGAACGCCACCAGTTCGACATGCTTATCGAAGCATCCAGCCAACAGTACTGGATCAATGAAGCCTCATCCAAGGGCTACATGCTGGAGCGCCTGATCAGCAGCCACGCAGCCAATCTCAACAAACAGATGGTGAGTGGTGAGGCGATCCGCTATGTCGATTGGCTGATCCCCGGCATTCTCGGCATGAACGTTATGTTCAGCGCGCTTTTCGGGATCGGCTATGTGATTGTGCGCTATCGTAAAAACGGCGTACTCAAACGCCTCAAGGCAACGCCCCTGAGTGCTTTTGAGTTTCTCTCTGCCCAGGTGCTGTCGCGTCTCTGGCTGATCCTGCTGTTCACCGCCATGGTCTACATCGGCACAGACATCTTTGTCGATTTCAGAATGCTCGGCTCCTACTTCACCCTGCTGCTGATTCTAATCCTGGGGACATTGAGTCTGATCAGTCTCAGCCTGATTGTCGCTGCCCGGCTCTCCAGCGAAGAGACCGCCAACGGACTGCTCAATCTGCTGAGCTGGCCGATGATGCTGCTCTCCGGCGTCTGGTTCTCACTGGAGGGCTCCCACCCACTCATTCAGCACCTGGCGAGTCTGCTGCCACTCACTCACTTGATCGATGCGGCAAGGGCGGTAATGATCGACGGAGCTCAACTGGCCGATATCGGCATGAACCTGATTGTGATGGTCATCATGACCATCGTGTTTATGGCGATTGGGGTTTACAACTTTCGGTGGGAGTAAACCATGTCCTTGCATGAAAGAGCCTTTGACCATTCCACCCGGCATCAACTCAGAGGCTCCCCTATGTGATCACCACTTGGTTCATGTTTTCTTAGACTCAACAGGGGTACTCAAATTGGTATTAACTGGCTCTAGTTTAAAATAGGCATAAAAAGTGAGCATAAGAATATATGGAATGCCCAGCTCCAATATCTCCTCTAACGCAAAGACGTACTCTCCCAGGCGGTCACTTAACTCCACACCCACCGGCTTTAACTTCCGTTCCAAACCATCCATCACTTTCGATACAACCAGAAACAAAATCGCATTAGCTGCCCCAATAGCAACAATCGATCGTTTTTTCAGGTCAGCAATAAACCGACTAAAATGATTTTTAATTATCGAATAGACAATATAGATCAACAACAGAATAACGAGTAAACCTATGACTTTTTCCATCACTGGAACATCACTGCTCAAGTAAAATCTGCTTTTTAAAATGCTCATTGATGTGAACTGTTTATGAAAATCCAGCTCCCTCAATCCGAACAGCACAATAATTAAAAAAAAGTAATGATATTTTCTTAAATACTGCAACTTACCTTCATACAGTATTAGCAGCGCACATAACAGATAACCAACTGCCGTCGTAAATTCAACAACACCCGCCTCTTTCAGAAACACATCCCGTTCAATTGAACCTAATGTCATGGCATAAAGGTACACCGCCGCCAAGACACAAAGCATAATAAAAATAGCTACTTTAATTTTTTTATCCCACACAATACATCTCCATATCCACAATAGACAAGATAAAGAATCTCTGATCAACTCTGCAAAGCAACATGCACATAATTAAGTATCGAACTCAGGATGGAAATCACGAGGGAGAAGCGTGGCAGATCATTGAATTATGTACTGACACGAAAAAATCTTAATTTCAGCCTCGCGTCGAAACGCGAATGTATCATAGGCTCTCCATCACTCCCTACATTCGCCCTGGGGACCAATCCTAGAAAATTGGGTATTATTTACCAGGCCGCACCAACCCAGCAAGTCCCATGTCTTCCAGCGCACTGGTCATGAAGTTTCGCACCTGTTTGGGGTCCTCCATGCGCAACACGCTCCTGAGGTGCTGTTTGGCCAACGTCCGGCTAAAACTGCGAATCACCCACTTCACTTTTAACAGACTGCCGGCGGACATACTGAGACTGTCGACTCCCATCCCAAGCAGCAGTACACAAGCCAGTGGATTACCGGCCATCTCACCGCAGACGCTGATGGGGCGACCATATTTTTTCGCACCATCCACAATCTGCACCAGGGCGCGCAGCACCGCTGGATGAAGGTCATCGTAAAGTTCAGCGACAAAGGCGTTATTGCGATCGACCGCCAATAGATACTGAGTCAGGTCATTTGTGCCGATGGAGATAAAATCGACCCGCCGGGCCAGCTCTTCGATCTGGTAGACCGCTGACGGGACTTCGATCATCACACCGACTCGCGGCATGGAGACTACATAGCCCTCCTCCATCAGCTCATCATGGGCGCGCTGAATAAGCATCAACAGCTCATCCACCTCCGGTACGCTACTGATCATCGGTAGCATGATCTGCAGATTATTATGGCCGATACCGGCGCGCAGCATGGCGCGGATCTGGGTAAGAAAAATCTCCGGATGATCCAGTGAAATACGGATGCCCCGCCAACCCAGGAATGGATTGGGCTCGGAGATAGGAAAGTAAGGCAGCGGCTTATCACCACCAATATCGAGGGTGCGCAACACCACGGGACGGGGTGTAAAACTGTCGAGAATACGGGTGTAGTTGGTGATCTGCACCTCCTCACCCGGAAATCGGTCGCGCACCATAAAGGGGAACTCGGTACGGTAGAGCCCCACCCCTTCAGCTTCATCGGCGCCCAGGGTGCTCATCTCGGAGACCAGTCCGGTATTCAGATAGAGCGGCATCAACACACCGTCCGTGGTCTCAGAAGGCTCGCCACGCAATGCCTCCATCTCCCGGGAGAGTTCCTGATCCTCTTTCGCCAGGCGTTCATACTCCTGTTTGACCGCCGGTGCAGGTGCTATATAAACACGCCCGCGATAACCATCCAGGATCACCTCGCAGCCTTCGACACGGCTGGCCGGCAGATCGGTGACCCCCATCACCGCCGGCACCCCCATGGCACGCGCCAGAATGGCTACATGGGATGAGCTGGAGCCCTTGGCCGAGATGATACCAACCAGGCGCTCCTTGGAGATTTCCGCCAGATCGACAGCACTGACATCATCACCGACCAGGATGGTTTTATCGGGATAGTTGACCTCGCGCGGCTTACCTGTCTGGAGATAGTGAAGAATGCGCCGACCCAGGTCACGCACATCAGAACCGCGTTCACGCAGATAAGGATCGTCCATGCTGTCGAAGGCACGTGTATGCTCTTCAATGGTGTGATGCAGGGCGGACTGCACCCACTCACCCTTGTTGATGCGATCCACGGTGTGGCTCACCAGGGTATCACCGCTGAGCATCAGCAGCAGCGCATCAAACAGGGCTCTGTCTTCAGCGGAGATATCATCACTGAGGCGCTCCTTCAACTGGCGCAGATCGTCCTGCACCCGCCCGACAGCGACATGAAACTCTTTGATATCCTCTTCCGTATTGGTGGAACTTCGATCCGGCACTGCATCGAGGTCAGCCTGCCGAAAAGCCACCACAGCAGTGCCAATCGCAACGCCGGTCGAACCGGGGCGCCCCTGCAGAAAGCGAATGGGCGCTTTTTCAGCCTGAGACTGATGGGTCACCAATTCACCACTGGCTTGGGCATGGATAATCGCCCCGGCCAACTGAGCCGCCAGGGTAAACAGAAAGGTGACTTCGTTATCCCCAAAACAACGGGGGGCCTCCTGGCGCACCACCAATACCCCCAGCACTTTGCGATGCTGGATTATCGGCACACCCAGGAAACCTTTGTAGGATGCCTCTCCCGTCTCAATCACTCTCAGGTAGCGGGGGTGGCTGGAGGCGTCATCCAGATTGAGCAGTTCGGCACGTTCGCAGACCAGGCCGATCAGCCCTCGGTGCAGTGGAATTTTAACCTTGCCGACAGCTTCCTGAAGCAGGCCGTCAGTGGCCATCAGCACGTGATTGCGCTGATCGATATCGGTGAGGTAGACGGAGCAGACATCAGCGCTGATGGCGCGCTTCACTTGCTTGACGATGATCTCCAATGCGCAGTCGAGATCCTGTGCAGCGTTCACCTTTTGAACAATACGGCGGAGTATGTCAAGCATCTCTAATCACATCCCCTCTGTCCAACAACACACTGAGAGGGAATCTATCAGCGTAAAGCGGGACGGAAAATTCAGCGGCGGTTCTGACGCAGATAGTTGGTATGGCTACGCACAGGCGTACCTTCTGGAAACAGCAGCGGAGCCAGCTCCTCCAATGCCCGGGTATAAACCTTACGTTTGAAATAGACCACCTCGCGCAGTGGGTGCCAGTACTTCACCCAGCGCCAGTGATCGAACTCCGGTTTGGGGGAGCTATCAAGACAGAAGTCGGTTTCATCACACTGGACCTTGAGCAGATACCAGAGCTGTTTCTGGCCAATGCACAAAGGCTGGCAATGGTGACGTATATATCGCTTCGGCAAACGGTATCGCAACCAGTCATCAGTCACACCGAGAATCTCAACCTGTGAAGGTTTGAGCCCCACCTCTTCCTGAAGCTCCCGGTACATCGCCTCCTCCGGCGACTCTTGCTCTTTGATGCCTCCCTGCGGAAACTGCCAGGCGTTCTGACCTACTCTCCTACCCCAAAACAGCTGCTTCTGATGATTGCAAATTATGATACCGACATTAGGCCTAAAACCTTCTGAATCGATCAAAGGAAAACCTGTTCCAAAAAATTAATTAGCCCGATTGTTCCATACTCAGCACCGCCTGAGCAACCTCTGTTTAGTGCCCACAAAACACTGAAGGGGCATAAAAATATCAGGATTTTCTGATAGAATCGGCCGCTGACTCAAGGCGCTGATCAAAGGAGAAAACCTTGGCACTGGCGATTTTCGATCTCGACAACACCCTCCTGGCTGACGACTCCGACTATCTCTGGGGGGTGTACCTGGCGGAGAAAGGCATTGTTGACCGCGACTATTACGAGCGCGAAAACGACCGTTTCTACCAAGAGTATAAAGAGGGTCGTCTGGATATCTTTGAATTTCTCCGCTTCTCACTGAGACCATTGAAAGAAAACAGCCAGGCGCAGCTACAGCAGTGGCGGACGGAATTCATGGCCGAAAAGATCGAGCCGATTTTACTTCCCAAGGCCAAGACTTTGATTGCCGAGCATAAGGCAAAAGGCGACACCCTGATGATCATTACCGCCACCAACGCCTTTGTCACCTCACCCATTGCCACCGCATTGGGTATTACCCACCTGATCGCCACCGATCCCGAAGTGGTCAACGGCGAGTACACCGGCGAAGTGGCGGGAACTCCCAGTTTTCAGGGCGGCAAGGTGGCCCGACTCAATCAATGGATGGCGGACAACAACGCCGATCTGGCGGGCAGCTTTTTCTACAGTGACTCGCACAACGACATCCCGCTGCTGGAGAAGGTGGAGAATCCGGTGGCAGTCGACCCGGATGAAGCCTTGCGTGAGCACGCCACCACACAAGGCTGGCCGATTATCTCTCTACGGGATTAGAACCTTCTAACACTCACTTGATAGCCACTTTTTTGAGACAAAATCGCTCCCTTTTCCATAATGATCAAATAAGCGTTAACAACACCTAGCCACTACACTAAAGGTTAGAGCCGTCATACCCAATGAGGTGCAGATGACAGTCAAACCTTTCTCCCCTGTCTTTATCGCGTTGGTTGGCACGGTGGTATACGCCTACTACTATGCCGAGCAGAGGCCGGAGAAGGCCACCACCCTAACACCTAAGGAGTACATCGAAATGGTGGAAGAGAAGAAGAGCGAAAGAGACAAGGCCACCGATCAAAGGCGTGAGCAATCCAGCGACGCCGCTAATAATTAGCGGCTAGGGCCTGACGCTAATAGAAAGGCACCTTAAGCACGCGCCCGTAGCGCCAGAATCACCTGATTGCGCAGCGCTTTAATCAAATTGAGT